>DASWUT010000595.1:0-9012 GCA_036401455.1 Gemmatirosa sp.
CTCGAACCTGACGTACCTCGTCCGCATCGGGGGCGGGGATACGGCGACCGAGCTCGTCCTACGCCGTCCTCCGTTCGGCGTACGACGCGGGTCGGGCAGCGGGTTCGCCCACGACGTCCTGCGCGAGTACCGGCTGCTCGCTGCATTACGGCCGGCGAGTGGGCCGGCGCCGTTCGCGCGTGTTCCACGGGTGATCGCCGCGTGCGATGACGACGCCGTGCTCGGTGCGCCGTTCTACCTCATGGAGCGCGTGCCCGGGGTCATCCTGCGCGGGCGACCCGGCGACCCAGTGCCCACGCCTGCCACGCTCCGCGGTCTCAGCGGACGCTTCGTCGCCGAGATGGCCGCGCTGCACGCGGTCGACTGGCGCGCGAGCGGCCTGGCGGAGTTCGGCCGGCCCGTGGGGTACGTGGCACGCCAGGTGAGCGGGTGGCGCGGTCGCTGGGGCGCAGCGCGCACGGGCGACGTGCCCGTCATCGAGCGCGTAGCGGAGTGGCTGGAGGGCCATCAACCGCCGGAGCCTGCCGACGCGACGGCAGCGGCGGCGCTGCTGCACAACGATTTCAAGTACGACAACTTCGTGCTCGACCCGGGCGACCTTACCCGTGTGGTCGGGGTACTGGATTGGGAGATGGCGACCATCGGCGCGCCGCTCATGGACCTCGGGACGTCGCTCGCGTACTGGCTCGAGCCCGATGATCCGGCGGTGCTTCGCGGCCTCGGGCTCGGCCTCACGGCAGCAGCCGGCAACATGACGCGGGCGGAGCTCGGCGAGGCTTACGGCCGTGCCACCGGGCGCGACGTGAGCGATGCGCTGTTCTATTTCGTGTATGGGGTGTTCAAGCTCGCCGTAGTCGCGCAACAGATCTACGCGCGGTACGCGGCCGGCCACACGCGCGACCCACGTTTCGCGGGGTTGGACGCGGTCGTCCTCGCGCTGGGGACACTCGGCGAGCGAGCAATCGCCGCGGGCCGGATCGACCGGCTCGGGTGATCGGACGCCGCAGTGTCCAACGCGGTTGCGCGGCATGCAACCCGCTATATTGCAGTGGTGTAAGACAATCCAACGGCGCGTCGGAAAGACTCCTGTTTTGACCCGACACTTTTGAAGCCGGGGACCGATCCACATCTCGTCGACGTCATGCCCCAGTGCGGGGACGGCGAAAGGCGGGGGGCCGGCCACCCAACTGATGTCACAAGCATCGGGGCTTCAAAACAACCTTTCCGGCGAGCCACCAACACGACGCGGGACCCCGAGCAATCGAGGTCCCGCGTCGTGTTTTCGCGTGTGCATCTCCTGATGCGCGTCGTTCCGTACGCGGCGCCCGCTCAGGGAACGAGGTCGGGGAGCGGCTCGCCGTCCGGGACGAAACGGAGCGCGACGCCGTTGTTGCAGTAGCGCTGCCGGGTCGGCTCGGGCCCGTCGTTGAAGACGTGCCCCTGGTGGCCGCCGCAGCGGGCGCAGTGGTACTCGGTACGCGGCCAGAACAGCTTGAAGTCGCGCTTCGTCTCGACCCGGGCGGGCATCGATTCGAAGAAGCTGGGCCAGCCAGTGCCGCTCTCGAACTTGGTGTCGCTGCGAAAGAGCGGGTTGTGACACGCCGCGCAGACGAACGTGCCCGCCCGCTTCTCGCCATTGAGCGGGCTCGTGCCCGCGCGCTCGGTGCCTTCCTCGAACAACACGTGGAATGCCTGCGGCGTGAGCGCCTTGCGCCACTCGGCCTGCGGCTTGTCGACGCGCGTCGTCTGCTGATCGGGCATACGTGTCCTCTGGATACGAAACGTGGGTGGTGCGAGACTCCTCGCACCACCCACGTCGCTCGTACCCCTGCAGGGGCCGTCAGTTCGGGTCGGTCAGTTCGGGTCGGTCAGTTCGGGTAGACCTCGAAGATGCCTGCCGCGCCCATGCCGCCGCCAACGCACATCGTGACCATCCCCATGCCGCCGCCACGCCGCTGCAGCTCGTGGATGAGCTGCGTCGTGAGCTTCGCACCCGTGGCGCCGAGCGGATGCCCGAGCGCGATCGCGCCGCCATTGACGTTGACGCGGTCGAGGTCCATCCCGAGGTGCCGCGCGACGGCGAGCGCCTGCGACGCGAATGCCTCGTTGAACTCGATCAGGTCGATGTCCGTCAGCTCCATCCCGGCCTTCCGGAGCGCCTTTGGGATCGCGTTGATCGGCCCGACGCCCATGACGTCCGGATCGATCCCGGCCACCGCGTAGCTGACCAGGCGTGCCACCGGCTTGAGCCCGTGCGCGTCCGCATGCGCGCGGCTCGTCACGACGATTGCGGCGGCGCCGTCTGAGTATGGGCTGGCATTGCCCGCGGTGACGGTGCCGCCGACCGGCTTGAACGCCGGGCGCAGCTTGGCGAGCGTCTCGGGCGTGGTGTCGGCGCGCGGCAACTCGTCGCGGTCGAACACGCCCTCGGTGACGTGCTTCGTCGTGCCGTCCCACGTCACGTGCTGGACGGGAACGGGGATGATCTCGTCCCTGAACACGCCGCCCGCGACCGCCTTCGCGGCCTTCCGCTGGCTGTGCGCGGCGTACGCGTCCTGATCCTCACGACTCACCTTGAAGCGGTCGGCGACGCGCTCGGCGGTGAAGCCCATGCCGATGTAGCTCTCGGTGATGTCGGGGTCGAGGCGGGTGTGGAAGCCCGACATCGGAACCTGCGACATCATCTCGACGCCGCCCGCCATCACGACGTCCTGCATGCCGCTGACGACCGCCTGCGTGGCGCTCGCGACGCTCTGCAGTCCGGAGGAGCAGAACCGATTGATGGTGACCGCCGACGCGTCGACGGGGAAGTTGGCCTTGAGCGCCGCGTTCCGCGCGACGTTGAGACCCTGCGGGCCCTCGGGCATCGCGCAGCCCCAGACGACGTCGTCGATGTGGCGTGGGTCGAGACCGCCGCGCAGGGCGGCCTCCTTCATCACGAGGGCCGAGATGTCGACCGGGGTCACGCCTGCGCGGGCGAGCGCGCCGTCCGCCTTGCCCTTGGCCACGGCCGTGCGCACGGCCGAAAGAATCACTGCGTCTGGCATCGATCAGTTCCTCAGCGGCTTGCCGGTCTTCAGGGTGTACTGGATCCGCTCCTGCGTCTTCTCGTTGCCGAGGAGCTTGAGGAACGCCTCGCGCTCGAGGTCGAGGATGTCCTGCTCGGTCACGGTGCGCGGCGGGCCGTCGCCGCCGCAGAGCACGTAGGCGATGTTGTGGCCGATCGTCACGTCGTACGGCGACGCCTGGCCGCTCTCGAGGAAGCTGAAGAGGGCGTACGACAGATTGCCCATCCCCTCGCGGCCTAACGCACGGATCGTCTGCGGCGCGGGTGCGACGTAGTCGGGTGCGAGGTCGAGCACGCGGCGCTTCGCGTCGGCGATGAGCCGGTCGCGGTTCATGGTGATGCGGTCGTGACGCGGACGCAGGAACCCCTTCTTCTTCGCCTCGAGCGCGCTCGTCGTCGGCTGCGGCACGGCGATGAGGTTGAACGCGCGCTTGACCGCCTCGAACGGGTCGGCCTCGGCGTAGGGCTCGAGGTCCTTGGTGAAGCGGAAGAGGAGTTCCTTGGTGCCACCGCCGCCCGGGAGCAGTCCGACGCCCGCCTCGACGAGGCCCATGTACAGCTCCGCGTGCGCCTGCACCGCGTCCGCGTGCAGCGTGAACTCGGCGCCGCCGCCGAGCGTCATCCCGGCCGGCGCGACGACGACGGGGAACGGCGCGCGGCGGATGCTCTGCACCGCGTCCTGGAAGCGCTTGATCGAGGCATCGATCACGTCCCACATTCCGGCGATCACCGCGCCGGTGCTCTCCGACAGATCGGCACCCGCCGAGAAGAACTTCGGGTCGTCGTTGCCGATGACGATGCCGGCCATGCCGCGCGACTCGACCAGCTCGAGCGAGGCGGCGAGGGCGTCGAGCACCTTGGAGCCGAGCGTGTTGCTCTTGGAGCGGAACTCGAACAGCGCGACGTCGTCGCCGATGTCGAGCAGCCGCGCGCCGGCGTTCTCGAACAGCACCGTGCCGGGCTTCGCGGCGACCGTCGCGAGCCGGATGTTGCCGTCGATCGGCGCGACCGGCACGTAGCGCCCGTCGAAGCCGAGCACCTCCTCGCCGTCAGGCCCGATGCGGTAGAAACCGCCCTGCGCCTGCGTGAGCAGCGTCGGCACGCCCATGCCGCGGGACGCGAACTCCTGCTTCAGGAAGTCGACGCCGAGCATGTCCATGATCCGGAACGGGCCCGCCTCGTGCCCGTAGCCCCACTGCATGGCCCGATCGACGCTCGGGATGTCGTAGGCCAGCTCGGGGCTCTTCTCGAGCGCATAGTGCGCATTCTCGAGGAGCGTCTGACGGGCGAAGTCACCGTAGGTGCCGGACAGCGTCTTGAGCCCTGCGATGCGCCCTGCGAGCGGCGCCTTCAGCGCCGCTTTCAGCTCGGGCGTCTCGAGCCGCTGTTGTGGTTTGTACGCGCCCTCGCGGAAGTCCCAGGTCTGGATGTCCTTGCCGACCTTCTTGTAGAAGCCGCCCTGCGTCTTGTCGCCGAGCTGCCGGTTCTGGACCATCGCGTGAAACCACGCGGGCAGATCGAAGTTCTCGCCCGTCGCCGCGGCGGTGCCCGCGCTCACGTGCGCGAACACGTCGAGTCCCGAGAGATCGGCCGTGCGGAACGTCGCGCTGTTGGGGCGGCCGATGAGCGGGCCGGTGAGGCCGTCGACCTCGTCAATCGTGAGGCCGAACTGCTCCATCGCGCGGATCGTGCGGTTTGAGCCGTAGACGCCTAACCGGTTGGCGATGAACCCCGGCGCATCCTTGCAGAGGACGATGCCCTTGCCGAGCATGCGTTCGCCGAACACGCGCACCGCTTCGACCACCGCGGGCGCCGTCTCAGGCGTCGGGATGATCTCGAGCAGGTGCATGTAGCGCGCGGGCGCGAAGAAGTGCGTGCCGAGGAAATGCTGCTTGAAGCGCGCCGAGCGGCCCTCGGTGAGCACGTGCATCGGGATGCCCGACGTGTTGCTCGAGACGACCGCGGTCGGCTTGAGGACGCCTTCGAGCTTCGCGTAGAGCGCCTGCTTGGGCCCCGGCTGTTCGATGATCGCCTCGATGACGAGGTCGCAGCCGGCGAGCAGTTGCAGGTCGTCGTCGATGTTGCCGGTCTGGATGTACGCGGCACGCTCGGCATCCATGAACGCGGCCGGCTTGGCCTTGAGCGCGCGGGCGACGGCGCCCTTCGGAATCGCGGACCGGTCGGGCCCCTCGGCCGCGATGTCGAGCAGCACGACGGGGAGGCCGGCGGACGCGGCGAGGGCGGCGATGCCCGAGCCCATCGTGCCCGCGCCGACGACGCCGACCGTGCGGATCGCGACGCGGCCGGCCGGCGTCTCGGGGGCGAGGTCGAGGTCAGGGCCGAGGTCGAACGCGGCGAACGCTGTTCGGTTGCCCGCGTCAGGAGAGGTTTCGGTAGCCATCGGAGGCGGCGCTCGTCGTGTGAGTGGTCTGGTGCAGCAGGGACACGCCGGCCGGGCCAGCGGTTCGCGCAGCGACGAAAGGTCGACCGCTGCGCGCGGCAATGCCAGGGGGCGCGCCGGGCACGAGCGTTGCCATTCACACTACCGGCCGCCGGCGTTCCGCGGGCGGCCGCGGCTCTCGACGGAGGGATCGGAACATGGGGTTGCTCGCGTGGCTGATCGTTGGGCTCATCGCCGGCGTGCTCGCCTCGATGGTGATGGGCGGGACGGGATACGGTATCGTTGGTGACATCGTCATCGGCATCGTCGGCGCGTTCGTCGGAGGGTGGCTGTTCGGCCTGCTCGGGGTGACGTCGCCGATGGGCGGGTTGGCTGGTACGACGTTCGTCGCCTTTATCGGCGCTGTGGTGCTGCTCTTCCTGCTGCGCCTGATTCGAGGTCGAACGACCGTGTAGCCGCGCGCCTTCGGGCGTGCGGAGCGACCACGGCGCCGCGCGAGATCAGCCGCGCGCGGGGAAGGGTGGGGCGACGCGCACATCGAGCGCGCCCCACCGCTCCCGAAACAGGCGCGCCAGCGCGCGAAGTCCCCACTGCTCCGAACGCGCGTGACCAACGGCGGCGACGGCGATCCGCGTCGCGGTCACCGCGTCGCGCGCGGGGGCACGGAGTTGTCCGGTGACGTAGAGTTCAGCGCCACGCTCAGCCGCTTCGCGGACGAGCGCGTCGGTCATCGCGCCGACGACCGCGACGCGCGACACGACGCGTTCGGGGTCGGGGAGCACGACGGCGTCGTCGCCTCCGAACTCGGCCACGACGCGAGCGACAAGGTCGGCCGCGCGCTCCGGGCGAACATCGCCCAGCATCCCGAGCGGGCGGCCATCCCGCGCGCCGAACCGTCGACGCGACAGGAACCCGAGAGCGGCGGCGAGTGGCGCGTTGTCGCCCGTCGTGAGGTGCGCGTCGAACGGCAGGTGCGAGTAGAGGACGCCCACCGACGGCGCGAGGTCGCCAGGGGCGAGCCGCCACGGGCGGTGCAGGAACACGGCGTCGAGCGTGGCATCCGCCGCCCACGCGCGGAGGCCCGGCCACGGCTCCAGCGCGAGACCGAAGCGGTCGATCGGGCGAGAGACGGGATCGCGCGTGTCGCGCGCGGGACGGAACACGCCGCCGCGCTCCGCGGGCGGGTACGCGGCCGCGCCGAGCACGTCGTGCAGGAACGTCGCGAGAGCGTCGAGCGTGGACACCGCCGGACCCCGCGCGCGCGTCACGATGCGACGAGTTCCGTACGAACGGTCGTGCGCGAACTGATCAAGCGCGCCCGGCGCGCGCGTGTCGTGCGCGCACGCGCGCCGCGCGGATGCGGGCGAGCGACGTGCCGACCACGGCGAGCGTCGCGATCATCCATGCGCCGGTGAACAGGATCTGCCGCTGCATCGGCCACGCGTCCACGCCGAGCCGATTCTTGAGCGCGAGCACCGCGGCGTCGAGGACCACCACGGCGACAACCATGCGCAGCAGGTGCTTGCGCAATTCGGGGGCGATGCTCGCTCGGGTGGGCGACGAACCCGGTGGCGGGCTTGCAGTGGGCGGAATCGGCGGCGTGGAAGGCACGGGCGAACCGTGGCGGGGCACGGGGCGCGGCGCAAGGCTTGCCGCCGGAGCGCGGACGCGGCGGCGCGCCACACCAGCCGGCCGCACACTCCACACCAGCGAGGTCACCGTGGCCGACTTCACCAACCCGAGCGCGAGCGTCGCCGACATGGCGGCCGGCAATCCCGGGATCAACATGGGCATCTCGGGATCCATGCGCGACACCGAGTACGCGTCTGACGATCTCTGGGGGCAGCACGACGCGCACTTCCGCGAGCAGTACGCGTCGCGCCCGTACGCGTCGGCGGACCGCCCGTACGAGCACTATCAGCCCGCGTACCGCTACGGCTACACGTCGGCCACGCAGCACGCCGGACGGCAGTGGTCCGACGTCGAAGGGGACCTGGAGCGAGGGTGGGACAAGGCGCGCGGCACGAGCACGTCGGCATGGCACGAGGTGAAGGACGCGGCGCGCGACGCGTGGGATCGGGTACGAAGCGGCACGCACGGCGCCTCGCAGACCACCGTCATCCGCTGACGCGCATGGACATGCCCGCGCTGGACCTCGCGACGCTGCTGCCGGGCCGCCCGCGGGGCGACGACCACGGGGCGCCGCTGCAGGTGGCCGACGACCTCGCGTGGCTGCGGTGCGGGATCGTCAACGTCGCGTTCCTCGGCCATCCCGACGCCGGCGACCGTGGGTGGGTCCTGATCGATGCGGGGCTGCCCGGCTTCGCGGGGACGATCGCGCGCGCCGCGGAGGCGCGGTTCGGCGGGTCACGGCCGGCGGCGATCGTGCTCACGCATGGCCACTTCGACCACGTCGGTGCCCTGCGCGAACTCGCCGAGCGGTGGGACGCGCCGATCTTCGCGCACTTTCTCGAGCTGCCGTACCTCACGGGGCAGTCGGCCTACCCGCCCCCCGACCCGACCGTTGGTGGCGGGGCGATGGCGTTCAGTTCGCCGCTGTTCCCGCCCGGGCCGTTCGACTTCGGCGATCGCGTGCGACCGCTCCCGAGCGAGGGCGCGACCGACACCGGGCCCGTGCCGAGCGCGCCGGAGTGGCGGTGGTGGCACACACCGGGGCACGCGCCGGGGCACGTGTCGCTCTGGCGCGAGCGCGACCGGGCGCTCGTCGCCGGCGATGCCTTCGTCACGACGAAGCAGGAATCGGCGGTCGCGGTCTACGAGCAGCGGCTCGAGATGCACGGGCCGCCGATGTACTACACGCCGGACTGGGACGCGTCGCGCGCCTCGGTCCAACGCCTCGCGGCGCTCGAACCGGCGCTCGCCGTCACGGGCCACGGATTACCGATGCGCGGGGAGGCGCTCACGGGTGCATTGCACGCGCTCGCCAGCGACTTCGACCGCGTCGCGCGTCCGGCGCGCGGGCGCTACGCGCACGAACCCGCACGCATGGACGAATCGGGCGTCGTGTCGCTCCCGCCGGCCGTGCCGGACGTCGCACCGCTCGCGCTCGTCGGCGGCGCGCTGGCGGTCGGGATGCTCGCGGGCGGCGTCGGCCGCAAACGTTAGGCGTTGTCGCGCGCGCGGTCGCGGACCATCGCGTATCGTTAGGCGCCGTCAGGCGCCGGCCCGCCCGCCGGTCACGAATAGTACCGGCGCAGGCGGGTCGCGACGCCGTCGAGGTCGGGGAAGAGTCGCCGCTCGTCGATGGTCACGAGGTCGAGCTGGTCGCGAACGCGCTCGACGTCCTCCGCGGGGATGATGAAACGCGTGAGCGCGTCGAGCAGCCCGTGTGCGTCGAGAAACGCGTCGAACGCGCGGGTCGTGTCCGAACAGAGCGTGAAGACCGCGGACTGCGCGGCGATGCGCGCGTCGAGCGTCGGCGGCTCGAACAGGCAGGCGAACGGTTCGACGTCGTCGCGTTGGGCGGTGAGGGTCCACGGGGTGAACTCCGCAGGCCCACGAAGACTGGCGAGATCGGCGGCGA
>DASWUT010000596.1:0-3085 GCA_036401455.1 Gemmatirosa sp.
CCGCGGTCGCGCGCCGCATCCTCGACGGCGCGCCCGGCGTCTAGGACGAGGACCCGGGCGCGGTCGTCGAGGCACGCCTCGCCCGCGCCCCCGCCCACCTCCGCGCCGACCTCGCCCGCGTCCTCGCCGTCTTCGGTGGGCGCGCGGCCGCCCTCGCCACGCTCGGCACCGCGACCCCGTTCGCCCGTCTCGACGCCGCGCGTCAGGACCGCATGCTCGCCCGCTGGGCGCACGCCCGCCTCCCCGTCCAGCGCACCGTCTTCCAGGCCCTTCGCCGCCTCACCCTCGCCGCCTGGTACGGACAGCCCGCCGTCCAGGCCGCACTCGGCTACCGCGGCCCGTTCCACCACCGCGCGCCCGCCCTGCCCTGGGAAGGGCCGCCCGCGGGCCTGAGCTCCCCGCGCGAGCCGATCGCCCGCGCCGACGCACCGGAACGCGTCGCGAGCCCCTACCGCAGCACCGCGCTCCCCGTCGCCGCTGCGCCGACGATCCCACCCCGCCCCGGCCAACCGGGGAGCGGCCCCACCGCGACCGCGGGGCGCATCGTCCCCGGGCGCACCCTCCAGGGCGAACTCCGCCGCACCGCGGACGTCGTCGTCATCGGTAGCGGCGCGGGCGGCGCGGTCGTGGCGGCGCGCCTCGCCGAGGCCGGGCGTGAGGTCGTCGTTCTCGAATCGGGCGGCCTCTGGACCGCCGCCGACTTCACCGAGCGCGAGGCCGACCTCACCGAACGTCTCTACGCCGACCAGGGCCTCCGCGCTACCGAAGACCTCGGCATCGCGATCCTGCAGGGCGACACCGTCGGCGGCAGCACGACCGTCAACTGGATGGCGACGCTCCGCCCCGACGCGCATGTGCGCGAGGAATGGGCACGCCGCTTCGGACTAGACGTGGCGACGAACGGCGCCCTCGATGCCGCCCTCGACCGCGTCTGGACCGACGTCCACGCCCGCCCGATGCCCGACGACGCTCATTCGGCCAACAACCGCCTCCTCCTCGATGGCGCCGCCGCCCTCGGCTGGCGCACCCGCGCCCTCGACCTCAACGCGCGCGGCTGCGTGCGCTCGGGCTTCTGCGGCCTCGGGTGCCGCTACGACGCCAAGCAGGGCACGCTGATGACCTACGTGCCCCGCGCGCTCGCCGCCGGCGCCACCGTCTACGCCGACGCCACGGCCGATCGCGTCACCGTCCTCGGACCCAACCACCGGCGCGGCGTCAAGCGCGTCGTCGCCACGATCCGCGGCCGCGACACGCGCGCCGCCTGCGCGACGCTCACCGTCGACGCCCCGACCGTCGTCCTCGCCGCCGGCGCGGTCGGCACCCCCGCCCTGCTCCAACGCTCGGGACTGGGGGGAGGCGGTGTCGGCCGCTACCTCCGCCTCCACCCGACCACGGCCGTGACCGGACACTACGACCGCGAGGTGAACGGCAGCACCGGCGTCCCGATGTCGACCATCTGCGACGAGTTCAGCGGCACGGGCGCCAACGGCTACGGTTTCTGGCTCCAGACGCCCCCGCTCCACCCGATGCTCGCTGCGGTCGCGACTGCGGGGTTCGGCCGCGACCACTTCGCGATCGCCCGCGACTACCTGCGCACGGGCGCGATCCTCGCCCTCGTCCGCGACGGCGCCGACCTCGCCCAGTCCAACGGTAGCGTCTCCGTCGACCGCCGCGGCCGCACGCGCATCCGCTACCGCCTCGGTCCAACCGACGCCCGCCACCTCCGCGAGGGCATGGCCGCCGCGGCCCGCATCCACCTCGCCGCCGGCGCCGACGAGGCCCGTACCCTGCACACCCGCCCCGTCGTCGCACGCACCACGGCCGACGTCGACGAGATCCTCCGCCGGTCGACCGCGCCCAACGACCTCAGCGTCTTCAGCGCGCACGTGAACGGCACCTGCCGACTCGGCCGCGATCCGCGCACCTCCGGCGCATCCAGCGACCCGCACCGGTTCGGCGAACGCCACGGCGCCGGCGGAGTCCACGTCGCCGACGGATCACTGCTGCCGACCGGCGTCGGGGTGAACCCGCAGGCGACCATCATGGCCATGGGGCACCTCGTCGCGGGCGGACTCGTCGCACAGGCGCAGTAGGGCAGCGCTACCGCTTCCCTCGCTTCGCGATCCGGCCACGATCGCCGACCGCCCAACCGCCCGACGCGCCGGCGAAGCTGACGCCGTTCCACGCCGTGCTGTCCACCACCGTCCACGTCCGGCCGTCGTCGCGCGTCACCGCGGTCCCACCCCCACCGACGGCCACCGCGGTCCGCGCCACGCCCGGCACGTACACGAGGCCGGACCAGTAGCCCGGCGCCGCGGCGCCCAGATCGGCGCGTTCCCAGCGGTCGCCATCGTCCGTGCGTACCACCTGCCCCGCTCCCCCACGCGGCTGCCGGTAGTCCCCGCCGACCGCGATCGCCGGCGCGGGCAGCTGGCGCATCGTGCGCGCGCGCAGGGTCGCGGTGACCCCGGTTCCCCCGCCACCCGGCGCACCGGCGACGGCAAACAGGCCGGCGCTCGCGCCCTGCGGCGTTCCCGGCACGACCGCCACGTCCCAGCGCGCCCCACCGGTCGTCGTCGTGAAGATCCGCGCGCCGCGCGGCCCTCCGGTCACGAACCACGCGCGGGTATCGTCCGACACGCCCAGCGCCGCGTTCCCCGCCGCGAACGCTCCTTCGTCGGGCAGGGCGTCCGGCATCCCCTCGGCCGGCGTGCGCCGCCAGGTGAGCCCCCCGTCGCTCGTGACGAGGACGAGGAAGCTGCGGCCGCCCCCCTCGGTCACCGGGTCGCTCAACACGAGACCGTACTGCCGGTCCCAGAACGCGACGGCGTCGTAGAACACCCCCGCCGTGCTGTCCCGCCGCACGAGCGACCAGTTGCGCCCCCCGTTGATCGTGCGGTAGAGCCGCGCCTGCCCCGCCGCCGCATCGCCCGCGCTCGCCACGACCGCGGTGAGCGAGTCGAACGCCCACACCGAGCGGAAGTCGAGCGCCTCCGCGCCCGCGACCGGGCGGCGCACCCACGTCGCCCCGCCGTCCGTCGTGCGCAGCACCGTGCCGCCGCTCCCGCTCGCCCACGCGACCTGC
>DASWUT010000597.1:0-2997 GCA_036401455.1 Gemmatirosa sp.
TCGGATGACCTAACCGTCGGCCGCACAACGTCTTACACCGGCTCGGCCGGGCGCGTTCCGCACCTCGGTCGCCGGCGACGGTGCCGGCATTACGGGCGCTCCGGCTTGCGACGGCCACCCCCCGCCTACGTGGCGCGCGACGTGCAACCCGCGCCGCGCGACCACCCCAAACACGAGGATCGCTATGGACCGCGGACGAGACTTTCTGAAGAGCCAGGTCAACAACGCCGTCATGCAGCATCAGACCTTCCTCAAGAACCTCGAGGACCACGAAGGGCAGGCCGAGGATGCGCGCTTCCGCGACCTGTGCAGTCGCTACATCCCGCAGATGCGCGAGCATCAGCGCATGCTCGAGCAGTACCAGCAGTCGATCGGCGCCGAGGTCGGCGCGGGCAAGAAGGCGCTCGGCGCCGCGCTCGGCGTTGCGCGCGACCTCGCTGACGCCGCGCGCGAGAGCGACTTCCTTCGCCTCGTCGGCGACATCGTGACGGCGCGCCAGTCGCAGGACACCTTCGGCACGTTCGCCGCCGTGGGCAGTCAGATCGGCGAGCCGCAGCTCGCGCAGCTCGGCGAAATGGGGCAGCGCCACCACGAGCAGTACGTGCACGACGCCAACAATCTCGTCGCACAGCTCTTCGTCGATCACGTGCGCGACACCGCCGCGAGCGCGTCGGCGTCGCGCGACCTCGGATCGGCCGGGCACGCAGCGTACTGACGCACCGCCGCGACCGCGACGTCGCACGCCGCACCGCAACGGTCCCGCGCGTGGCAGCCCACGCGCGGGACCGTTAGCTTTGCGCCCCATGCACTCTGCCGCCGACGTCGTCGCGCTCGCCGCCGAGCTGCTCGCCGCGCAGTCGTCGACGGGCGCGGAAGGGCCGGCGGTCGATTTCGTGTCGGGTTGGCTCATTCGTCGAGGTTGGGACGTCATGCTGCAGGAAGTCTCCCCGGGCCGCAGCAACGTCTGGGCGACGCGGCGCGGCGGTGGCGTGACACTCTCGACGCATCTCGACACGGTCCCGCCGTACTACCCGCCGCGACTCGAGGGCAGCCGCCTGTATGGTCGCGGCTCGGCCGACGCAAAGGGGATCGTTGCGGCGATGATGACCGCGGCCGACCGCCTCGCGCGCGACGGCGAGGAGCGCATCGACCTGCTCTTTCTCGTCGGCGAAGAAAAGGGGTCCGACGGCGCACGCGCGGCCAACCACCTGCCGGCGACGAGCGCCTGGCTCGTCAACGGCGAGCCCACCGAGAGCAAACTCGCCAGCGGCGCGAAGGGTTCGCTCCGCGTCACCGTGCGCACGCGCGGGCGTGAGGCGCATTCGGCGTACGCGCACCTCGGCCGGTCCGCGATCGAACCGCTCGTCGACCTGCTCCCGCGCCTGCGCACGCTCGAGTGGCCAACCGACGACGCGCTCGGCGCGACGACGTACAACGTCGGCGTCATCCGCGGCGGATCGGAGGCGAACATCGTCCCCGCTGCGGCCGAGGCCGAGATCATGTTCCGCGTCGTCGGCGACCCCGAGCCGATCCGGTCGCAGCTGACGGCATGGGCCGACGACACTGCGCAGCTCGAGTGGGGCTCGTACATCCCCGCCCAACGCTTCCATACGATCGACGGCTTCGAGGTCGCGCCGGTGTCGTACACGTCGGACATCCCGCTGCTCGGGCGCTGGGGCACGCCGCTGCTCTTCGGACCCGGATCGATCACCGTCGCCCACACGCCGGACGAGTACGTCGCGGTCGACGAGCTCCGAGCGAGCGTCGACGCGTACGTGCGGATCGCGCGCGCGCTGCTCGCGTAACGGCGCTCGTCGGGCGATGCCTTCCTCCGACCCGCGCGCCCCCGCGGCGTCCGCCTACCCGGTCCCGCCCGGCGGCCCGTGGCCGGTCGCGATCCTCGGCGCGACCGGAGCGGTCGGTCAGACGTTCGTGCGACTGCTGCACGATCATCCGTGGTTCCGCGTCAGCGAACTCGCGGCGTCCGAACGTTCTGCCGGCCGCCGGTACGTAGACGCGACGCGATGGCTCGAAGGTGAGATGCCCGCCGAGCTGCGCGACCTAGTCGTGCTGCCGTGCGAGCCGCACGCCGTGACCGCGCCGATCGTCTTCAGCGCGCTCGACAGCGCCGCGGCGGACTCGGCCGAACCCGCGTTCGCCGCGGCCGGCCGACTCGTTCTCAGCAACGCCAAGAGCTATCGCATGGCGCGGGACGTCCCGCTCCTGATTCCCGAGGTCAACTGGCCGCAGGCTGGGCTGCTCGCGACGCAGCCCCGCCTGCGCGGGTGGCCCGACGACGGGGCGCTCGTGACCAACGCGAACTGCTCGGCGACGGTGATCGCGATGGCGCTCGCGCCGCTGCACGCAGCGTTCGGCGTCGAGCGCGTGTTCGTCGCGACCATGCAGGCCGTCTCGGGGGCCGGGTATCCGGGCGTGCCCTCGCTCGACATCCTCGGCAACGTGATCCCGTACATCGGTGACGAGGAGCCGAAGATCGAGGCCGAGCTGCGCAAGCTGCTCGGGACCACCAGCGGTGCTGTCGCGCGCGACGCGGCAATCCGAGTAGCCGCGCATGCGAACCGCGTGTCTGTCGAGCACGGGCATACCGCGTGTCTCTCCATCGGCTTCGCGAGGCAGGCCACGCCCGCCGACGCGGCGGAGGCGATCGCCGCCTGGCGCGGTCCCGACGGTGTCGGCGACTGGCTCGCGCGCTGCCCGCGCGCACCCGCGACCCCGCTCGTCGTGTCCGACGCGGCCGATCGTCCGCAGCCACGGCGCGACCGCGACGCGGGCGCGGGGATGACGGTCACGGTCGGCCGCGTGCGCGAGGACCCGCTGCTCGACGTCCGCCTCGTCGCGACGGGGCACAACACGGTGCGCGGCGCGGCGGGCGGCTCGGTGCTCAACGCCGAGCTGCTGGCGTTGGGCGCGCCGCCGTGCGACGGTCCCGTCGGGCCGTTCCGCCGTTGACGTGAACGCGGCCGGCACGCGCGCGGC
>DASWUT010000598.1:0-1814 GCA_036401455.1 Gemmatirosa sp.
CCGTTCCGCGGTAGACGGTGCGCACGTCCAGGGGCGCGCCGTGGTCGAGGAGAACGGCAACCACGGGTGCGTGCCCGCGCGCGGCGGCCCAGTGCAGCGCCGTGAAGCCCTGCGCGTCGGTCGCGCGAACGTCGACGCCCCGGTCGAGGAGGAATGCCACGGCGTCGACGTGGCCGAGCGCGGCGGCGAAGATCAGCGCGCGTGCCGCGTCCGCGCCCGTCACGCCGCGCGCGTCCGCGAGGCGCCGCAGCTCGTTCGCGCGGCCGAGGCCCGCCGCGGCCGAGAGCGTGTCGATCCGCGCGCCGCGCCGGGCGAGCGCCGCGGCGGTGTCGGCGTAGTGGAAGGCGAGCGCCGTGTGGAGCGGCGCGCCGTCGCCGTTCACGCCGTCGACCTGCGCGCCGGTGTCGACCAGCAGTTCGGCGAGCGCGACCTGTAGCCCCGCGCGCGCGGGGTGCACGCTCGACACGAGCAGGGTGAGCGGCGTCTGCCCCGTCCCCCCGCCGTACGTCTCCGCGAGCGCGTCGGGCTCAGCGCCGGCCGCGAGCAGGGCGCGCGCGACCTCGGCGGCGTTGGGCGGCGTGCGCTGGCGCGCGTCCTCGACGCCGTTGGCGGCAACGTAGTGAAGCAGCGTCGCCCGGTGGGCACGCGTCGAGCGCGCGTGCACGAGCGCGGGGTCCTCCCCGAGCAGTCGGGCGAGCGCGGCGACGTCGCCCGCGACGACGGCGTCCGCGGCGGTCTCGAAGCGCGCGGGGGCGTCGTTACGAAGCGAATCGTTAGGCACGGCGGCAGGGGCGGGTGGGATGGCGTCGCGCGATCAACGGGCGCCCGCGGGGCGCGGGTCCCACACCGCGACGCCGACGCGCGAGTCCGCCGTGCCGTAGTACAGGTACCAGCGCCCGCGGAACGGCACGAGCCCCTCGACGAACGTCGTCCCCTCGGCGTACTGCCCGCTCTTCTCGTACGCCTCGGTGGGGCGGATGAACGGCGCCGCGGTGCGCGCGAGCAGCCGCACCGGGTTGCGCGCGTCGAAGAGCGCCTGGCCGGCCGTGTACGCGCGGTTGGGCACCGTCGGGTCGCCGTAGCGGCGGTCGTTCCCCGCGTTGTAGAGCACGACGATCCCGCGCGCGGTGAGCACCGGCGGCGGCCCCGCCTCGACGAGCCAGGAGTCGAAGTACCCCGGGCGCGGCGAGAGCACCTTGAGCGGACGGCCGTTCGCGTCCTCCACCGGCGTCCAGTGCACGAGGTCGTCACTCGTCGCGAGCAGCACGTCGGGGACGTTGAAGTACATCCAGTACCGGCCGTCGACGCGCGCGGCGACGAGCCGCTCCCCGCGCGCGGGGTCGCGGACGGGGCGGGTCACGATCGCGCCCGACTTGGACTCGAAGTCGAGATATTTACCCCCGGCCGCGCCGGCGAGCGCGGGGCCGTGCTTGGTCCAGGTGACGAGGTCGCGCGAGGTCGCGACAGCGAGCCGCGGGACGTCGCGGTTCCACTGCGTGTACGTGAGCACGTATGTGCCGTCCTCGCCCTCGACCACGCGCGGATCCTCGACGCCGCCGGGCCACTCGTAGCGCATCTGCGCATCGCGGTCGGGATAGAGCACGGGCGCCGCGCGCCGCGTGACGCGCACCCCGTCGTCGCTCGCGGCCATGCCGATGCGCGACGTCTGCCCGCCGATCGTGGGCGCCGCGCTCGAGTCCTCGGCGCGGTAGAGGACCACGATGCGGCCGTCGCGCACCACGGCAGCCGGATTGAAGGTGGCGAACGCCTCCCAGCGCACGACGCTGTCGCCCATCGGGGAGCGGAAGCTGGCC
>DASWUT010000599.1:0-2060 GCA_036401455.1 Gemmatirosa sp.
CAGCTTCGACCCTCACGCCCCCACCCGCCCCGATCGCCCCCGCCGCGCTCGCCGATCGCCTGCGCGCGACGACCTTCCTCGCCGGCCTGCCGGACGCGTACTTCTGGCGTCTGTCGCGCGCGTTCACGGTCCGGCCATTCGACGAGGAAGCGGTGCTGTTCGAAGAGGGCGCGCCGCGGCAGTTCCTCGCCGTGCTGCTCTCGGGCAGCGTCGCGGTCGAGAAGGTCGCCGAGGGACGCGCGGTGCGCCTCTCGACGTTCGGGGTCGGTGAGGCGGTCGGCGAAGGGTTGCTGCTCGGCGACACCAACGCGCATGGGACGACCGCGCGCGCCCTCGCGCCGGTCGTCGCCGCGGTGATGACGCGCGCCCAAATGGACGATCTCCTCAAGGAGAATCCGCCGATCTTCGCCGCGCTCGTCGCGCGATCGGCGCGCGCCATCGCGCAGCGCCTGCGCGCGGCGGACGCGACGCTGCTGGGGCACGGGCGCGCGACCGGCTTCACCGGCGCCGGCACGCGGCGCGAGCACGACCTGCTTGGCGCACGTGACGTCCCCGCCGATGCTCTCTACGGTGTGCAGACGCTGCGCGCGCTCGAGAACTTCCCGATCACGAAGGTGCCGTTGCGCGAGTTCCCCGCGCTCGTCGGCGCGCTCGCGGCGGTCAAGGCCGCAGCAGCGCGTGCCAACGCGGAGTTAGGCCTGCTCGCCCCCGACATCGCCGACGCCGTCGAGCGTGCCGCCGACGAGGTGCGCGCCGGTCGACATCACGAGCACTTCCTCGTCGACATGATCCAGGGCGGCGCGGGAACCTCGACCAACATGAACGCGAACGAGGTGATCGCCAACCGCGCCCTCGAACTGTTGGGCCGGCCGCGCGGCGCGTACGAGACCGTGCACCCCAACTCGCACGTCAACCTCAGCCAGAGCACCAACGACGTCTACCCGACGGCGGTCAAGCTCGCGCTGCACGAGAGCATCGACACGCTGCGTGCCGCGATGCGCATGCTCGCCGAGGCGTTCCTCGACAAGGGGCGCGAGTTCGCGCCGTTCCTCAAGATGGGGCGCACGCAGCTGCAGGACGCGGTGCCGATGACGCTCGGTCAGGAGTTTCGCGCGTTCGGCCACACGATGCTCGAAGACGTCGATCGGCTCGGCGAGGTGCAGGGGTTGCTTCGCGAGATCAACATGGGTGCGACTGCGATCGGCACCGGCATCACCGCGCCCGACGGCTACGCCGAGGCCGTGCGGCGCCACCTCGCGGCGATCACCAACCTCGAGCTGGTCACCGCGCCCGACCTCGTCGAGGCCACCGCCGACACGGGCGTCTTCGTGCAGCTCTCGGGCGTGCTCAAGCGCTGCGCGGTGAAGCTGTCCAAGATCTGCAACGACCTGCGCCTGCTCTCCTCGGGCCCGCGCGCGGGCTTCGGCGAGATCAACCTGCCGGCGATGCAACCGGGCTCGTCGATCATGCCCGGCAAGGTGAATCCGGTTATCCCCGAAGTCGTCAACCAGGTGTGCTTCGACATCGTGGGCGGCGATGTGACGGTGACGATGGCCGCCGAGGCGGGGCAGCTCCAGCTCAACGTGTTCGAGCCGGTGATCGCCTACCGACTGTTAGGCGGCCTCGCCACCCTGCGCAACGCATGCGACGTGCTGCGCGAGCGCTGCGTCGTCGGGATCACCGCGAACCCCGACCGCATGCGCTACTTCGTCGAGCACTCGATCGGTGTCGTGACTGCGCTCGTTCCGGCAATCGGCTACGAGCGGGCCACCGACATCGCCCGGGTGGCCCTCGCGAGCGGGCGGGGCGTGTACGAGCTGGTGATCGAGGGTGAGCTGATGACGCGCGCGGAGCTCGATCGCGTGCTCGACCCGGTGGCGATGGTCGGCGTGTAAGGCCGTCGGCGAGGACGGGTGGACCCCCGCTTTCGCGGGGGTCCATTTTAACTTCCGCGACCCGGTACGGTCGTCCCGCTCAGGTCCTGAACCCGGCGATCAGACGCCGCACTCCCGCGGCTCCGGCGGCGAGCTGCTCCGCGGTCGCGGAGACCTCCTCGACGC
>DASWUT010000600.1:0-3566 GCA_036401455.1 Gemmatirosa sp.
GCGCACCGCGCAGCCCACGGCCGCCGCGGCGTAAGCGTTCGGCGCCGTTCCGTTGATCCGCCGCACTCTCGCACGTGACCCTCTCCGAATACCTCGCCTCCGGCGACGCGCTGCTCGCCGACGCGCGGGCCCTGCTCGACGCGCTCGACCCCGGCACGCGACTCGACGACGCGAAGGGACGACTCAACGCGCTCAAGGACGCGCGCAGCGCCGACCTGCAGGCCTCCCTGCGTACGCTCGCGCCCGACGAGCGCCGCGCCGCGGGCCAGGCGTTCAACGCGCTCAAGACGGGCATCGCCGACGCGCTCGCGACGTTCGAGGCGCGGCAGCACGCGGTCGCCGCGCCGGGCGACGCGCTCGACCTCACGATGCCGGCGCGCCGGGCGTGGGTTGGCGCTGTACACCCGGTCACGGCGGTGATCGAGGAGATCTGCGGAATCTTCCGCGAACTCGGGTTCACGGTCGCCAGCGGGCCCGAGGCCGAACACGCCTGGTACAACTTCGGCGCGCTCAACTTCCCGGCGGACCACCCGGCGATGGACATGCACGACACGCTCTACCTCGCCGACACGCCCGACGCGGTGCTCCGCACGCACACGTCGCCGGTCCAGGTCCGCACGCTGCAGCGCTTTCGCCCCCCCGTCCGCGTGCTGATCCCGGGCAACGTGTACCGCCGCGACTTTTTCGACGCGACGCACGCGCCGGCGTTCGCTCAGCTCGAAGGGCTCGCCGTGGACGAGGGGATTTCGTTCGTCGATCTCAAGGCGACGCTGATGACGTTCGCGCGTCGCTTCTACGGATCTTCGCGCCGCGTGCGCTTCGGCCCGTCGTACTTCCCGTTCACCGAGCCGTCCGCGCAGATGGACGTCGAAGTGGACCTCGGCGATGGGCGCGGCCCGCGCTGGGTCGAGATCCTCGGCTGCGGCATGGTCCACCCCGCCGTGCTCGAAGCCGCGGGCGTGGACAGCGAACGGTACACCGGGTTCGCGTGGGGCATGGGCCCCGGCCGCATCGCGATGAGCCGCCACGACATCCCGGACATCCGTCACCTGTACGACTCCGACGTTCGCTTCCTCGCGCAGTTCGCTGGCGCCGGCGACGGAGCACGGCCGTGATCGTGTCGCACGAGTGGCTGCGGGCGTTCGTGCCGCACGCGCTGTCGCCGGAACAGATCGGGGCGCTCCTGAGCGCGCACGTCGCGACCCTCGAAGGCGTCGAGGCGCTGCGCGCCGACCTCGCACCCTTCGTCGTCGGGCAGGTCGTCGCGAGCGAGCGCATCCCCGACACCAAGCTCTCCTTCAACCGCGTCGACGACGGATCGGGCGAACTGCTCGACGTCGTGTGCGGCGCGCCTAACGTCGAGGTCGGCGCGAAGTACCCGTTCGCGCGCACGGGGACGACGATGCCCGGTGGCGCGCTGACGATAGAACGCCGAAAGATCCGCGGGCACACGTCCAACGGCATGCTCTGCTCGGCGCGCGAACTCGGTCTCGGCGACAACCACGACGGCATCCTCACGCTCGCAACCGAGGCCGCGCCCGGCACGCCGCTGCTTCGAGTCCTCCCGATCGGCGACGCCCGCATCGAACTCGATGTGCTCGCCAATCGCCCCGACCTGCTGTCGCAGCGCGGCGTCGCGCGCGAGGTCGCCGCGCTCACCGGTGTGCCGCTCGAGGCGCCAGCCGAACTACGCGCGGCCCCCACGCTCCCGAAGGCGACGACGGGCGAGCGCGCGGCCGCGGCAGACGGCGTCAGCGTGACGATCGACGACGCGGACGGCTGTCCGCGGTACTGCGCAGCCGTCGTGCGCGGGGTGCGCGTCGGTCCGAGTCCCGAGTGGCTGATTCGGCGTCTGGAAGGCGTTGGTGCGCGTTCGATCAGCAACGTCGTCGACGTCACCAACTACGCGCTTCACGGGTTGGGCCAGCCAATGCACGCGTTCGACCTCGCGCGGCTCGCGGGCGCGTCGATCGTCGTGCGCCGCGCGCGCGCGGGCGAGCCGATCACGACGCTCGACGGCGTCGCGCGCACGCTCGACCCCGAGACGCTCGTGATTGCCGACGCCGAGCGCGGGCAGGCGGTGGCGGGGGTCATCGGTGGGCGGGACAGCGAGGTCACCGACGCGACCATCGACGTCCTGCTCGAGGTCGCCTACTTCGACCCGGCGCGTGCGCGCGTTTCGCGGCGCCGCACGAACGTGTCGACGGACGCGAGCTACCGCTTCGAGCGCGGCGTCGACCGAGCCGCCACGCGTGAGTTGCTCGACGCGGGCCTCGCGTTGCTGACCGAGGTCGCGGGCGGGACGGTGACGGCGATCCTCGACGTCGGCGCGGCGCCGGGCGCGCTGCCGGCCGTCCGGCTGCGCGCATCGCGCGTCGCCCGCGTGCTTGGCGCCCCCGTCGTGCCACACGAGATCGAGCGGCTGCTCGGCAGCGTTGGCTTCGAGATCACGAGGGATGCGGCTCCCACCGAAGCTGGCGATGCAACGTGGAACGTTCGCCCGCCGTCCTGGCGACAGGACGTCACCCGCGAGATCGACCTCGTCGAGGAGATCGCACGGCTCGTCGGATTCGACGCGTTCCCGGACGAACTCCGGCCCGTACGGCCGGGCACGACCGCGGACGACCCGCTCGTCATCGCGACGCGTCGGGTCCGGGAGGCGCTCGTCGGCGCCGGGCTCTACGAGACGCGGCCGCTGCCGTTCGTGCGCGGCGATGACGTCACACACGCGCGAGTCGCCAATCCGCTTGGCGAGGACGAGCCGCATCTGCGGCGGTCTGTGCTCGAGACGCTCGCCCGCCGCGCCGAGGACAATCTGTCGCGGATGCAGGGGGACGTCCGGCTGTTCGAGGTCGGGAGCGTGTTCGCGCCGACGCGCGCCGGCGCACTCCCGATCGAGACCCTGACCGTCGGCGCACTCGTGATGGGCGCACGGCGGCCACCGCACTTCACCGAACCCAAACCGCCGGCGTTCGACCTGTGGGATGCGAAGTGGCTCGCCGAACTGGCCGGCCGTGCGGCGCATCCGGGCGGTCGCATAGGGTTACTGCTGGCGGACGACGCCGACCTGTGGCGCATCGAGGTCGACGGGCGTACGATTGGCCGGGTGACGAGGCTCGCGCTGGACGCGCCGGTCTGGGCCGCACCCGCGTTCGGCGTCGAGGTCGCGCTCGGCGTGATCGGATCAGACCCGATCGCGCCGAACGGAAGCAACCGGTGGGACCGCGCCGCGCCGGAGCCTGCCGCGGGCGCACCGCCGGTACGCTTCAGCCCGCTTCCGACGACGCCGGCGGTCGAACTCGACCTCGCGCTCGTCGTGCCTGACGCGGTGCGTGCTGCTGCGATCGAGGCCGTGATCCGCCAGGCCGTCGGCCCGCTGCTCGAATCGGTGAGTGTTTTCGACGAGTTCCGCGGCGCTGAGCTGGCACCGGGCACGCGGAGCCTCGCGTGGCGGCTCGTCCTGCGCGATCCGGCGCGTACGCTGCGCGACAAGGAGATCGATGGTCGGCGGCAGCGCCTGCTCGCGGCGCTCGACACGGAACTCGGGGTGCGCGTTCGTGGCCTCT
>DASWUT010000601.1:0-3216 GCA_036401455.1 Gemmatirosa sp.
GGCGCGTCCGCGGCCGCTGCGATCGACGTGTGTTCGCGGTCCGGCGAGGGACCGTCCACGCGGGCCGCGTGCGTCAGTGCGCGTCGACGGCTGCGACCGGCCCCTTCGGGCGGCGGAGCAGCAGCACCGCCGGCGCGACGACGACGAAGGTGAGCAGCAGGAGCAGCCACGCGTCGTTGAAGCTCAGAATCGACGCCTGCGCCTGCACCTGAGCGTCGAGCACTGCGAGCGCGTGCTGGCGCGCCTCGGTCATCGAAAGGCCGCGCGCCATGAACATCGACATCGTCTGTTGCAGCCGGGTGTCCGTCAGGATCTGACCGACCGCGAGGTGGCTGACGACGTCGCTTCGGTGCTGGTCCGTATGGGTCGTGAGATAGTTCGCGAGAATCGCGATGCCGAACGAACCGCCGAGCTGGCGCGCCAGGTTGATGAGGCCGGCGGCCTGCTGCGCCTCGCTCGGCTTGAGCGCGGCGTAGGCGACGTTGTTGATGGGCGTGAAGAGCATGCCCATTCCGGCGCCGCGAATCATCAGCGCCCAACGCACGTCCGGCTCACCGGCCGCGGTGGTCAGGTGCCCCATCCTCCACATCGACACGATGAAGAGCGACATGCCGATCGCGATCAGGATGCGCGCGTCGGCGAGCGGCTTGGGACCGTTCAGGAGACGTCCGCAGATCAGCGCCGTGACCGCCGTCGCGAGGCCGCCAGGCAGCATCGCGAGCCCAGTCTCGGTCGGCGAGAAGTGCAGCAGGCTCTGCGTGAACAGCGGGAAGATGAACGTCCCTCCGTAGAGGCCGAAGCCGAGCGCGACGAAGAGGAAGATGCTCGCCGCGAGCTGTCGGTTTTTCAGCACGCGGAAGTTGACGACCGGATGCTTGTTGCGCGGCGTCAGCTCCCACCAGAGCATCGCGATGAGGGCGATGACGGAGGTGACCGTCAGCCGGACGATCCACTGGTCGTTGAACCAGTCCTTCGTATTGCCTTCTTCGAGCACGTACTGCAGCGACCCGAGCCCGAGCGTCAGCAGTCCGATGCCGAGCCAGTCGACCGGGACGCCGGTCTTCCGCATGCCGGGTGGATCGATCAGGAACGTGCTGACGAGGAACGTCGCGGCGATCCCGATCGGCACGTTGATGAAGAAGCACCAGTTCCACGTGTAGTTGTCCGTGATCCACCCACCGAGCGTCGGGCCCAACGTCGGCGCGACGATAATGCCGAGCAGGAAGATGGCCTGCACGAGGCCCTGCTGTTCGGCCGGGAAGATCTGCCGAATGGTCGCCTGCGCGGTCGAGAGAAGCGCCGCGCCGCCCGCACCCTGGACGATGCGCCAGAGGACGAGCTCGCCGAGCGAGTGCGAATTTCCGCACAGCCACGACGAGATGATGAAGAGGATGATCGAGAACGTGAGGTAGCGACGGCGTCCGAAGCGCTCGGTGAAGAACGCTGTCATCGGCAGGAAGATCACGTTCGAGAGGATGTAGCCGGTCGACACCCAGCTGATCTCTTCCTGTGTCGCGCCGAGATTGCCGGCCATCTGCGGCAGCGCGACGTTGATGATCGTGGTGTCGAGGACCTCCATGATCGCGGCCGTGATCAGCCCGACCAGGATGATCCACTTGTACTGGTTCTGCTCGGCGGCGAACGCTGCGGCCGCCCGGCTCGCCGCGGTCGCGACTGGCCCCGGTGGCCGTGGGGCGGCTTCTCTGACGGTGGTTGCCATACGAAAAGATCGGTAATGCGATGAATCGCCGAGGTCGAATGCGTGAGCGGGCGCCGGAAGCCGGCGCCCGCTCACGTCGTGCGGATTGCCCCGGCTCTGACTTACGCCGGTGCGACTTCCGGGCCGCCGAGGAGCGGCGGCGCGATGGGCTTGTGCTGTGGAATCGCGGCCGGAGCGACCGGCGCCGGCCCGGGCGCGGTGGGCGTCGGCGGCCGCGGCGGGATCGCCTCGCCGCGGCGCAGGTACTCGATGTCCTCGCGCGACAGCGTCTCAAGCTCGAGCAACGACGCGGCCACGGCGTGCAGCAGCTGCACGTTCTCGGTGAGCACCGACTTGGCGCGGTTGTACGCGTCGTCGATCACGCGCTTGACCTCGGAGTCGACCAGCTCCGCCGTCTGCTCGGACACCTCGCGGCGGCTGCCGAGTTCGCGGCCGAGGAAGACCTCGTGCTCCTGGTCGCCGACGAGGATCGGGCCGATGCGGTCCGAAAGGCCCCATTGCGAGACGTAGCGTCGGGCGATGCCGGTCGCCTGCTGGATGTCGCTTGCCGCGCCGGTGGTCACGCGGTCGCGGCCGAAGATGATCTCTTCCGCGGTGCGGCCGCCGTAGGCCATGACGAGGCGGGCTTCGATCTGCTCGCGCGTCACCGAGACCCGGTCGTCCTCGGGGAGCGTGAAGGCGACGCCGAGGGCGCGGCCGCGCGGCACGATCGTGACCTTGTGCAGCGGGTCGTTGCCCTTGACGAGGACGGCGCACACCGCGTGGCCTGCCTCGTGGTACGCCGTCAGCCGCCGCTCGTCGTCCTTCATCACGAGCGACTTCCGCTCGGCGCCGAGCATGACCTTGTCCTTGGCCTCCTCGAGGTCGTTCATCCAGATCTTGTCGTGCCCGCGGCGCGCGGCGAGCAGCGCGCCCTCGTTGACGAGATTGGCGAGGTCAGCGCCCGACATCCCCGGCGTGCCGCGCGCGAGCGCGTTCACCGTGACGTCGTCGGCGATGGGCTTGTTGCGCAGGTGCACGCGCAGGATCCCCTCGCGCCCCTTGAGGTCGGGCGCGTCGACGACCACCTGGCGGTCGAAGCGGCCCGGGCGCAGCAGCGCGGGGTCGAGCACGTCCGGCCGGTTGGTCGCGGCGATGAGGATCACGCCGTCGTTCGACTCGAAGCCGTCCATCTCGACGAGCAGCTGGTTGAGCGTCTGCTCGCGCTCGTCGTGTCCGCCACCGAGGCCCGCGCCTCGATGGCGACCGACGGCGTCGATCTCGTCGATGAAGATGATGCAGGGCGCGTGCGCCTTGCCCTGCTCGAAGAGGTCACGGACGCGGCTCGCGCCGACGCCGACGAACATCTCGACGAAGTCCGAGCCCGACATGCTGAAGAACGGACGCCCCGCCTCACCCGCGACCGCGCGGGCGAGCAGCGTCTTGCCGGTCCCTGGCGGGCCGACGAGGAGCGCACCCTTCGGCAGGCGACCGCCGGGCTTGGGGAACTTCTGCGG
>DASWUT010000602.1:0-1993 GCA_036401455.1 Gemmatirosa sp.
AGTCCGCGAGTAGGTACTTGAGGCGCGAGTGGCGGCGGTCGGCTCGGTTGCCGTGGTCGCGGAAGATCGCCGCGACGATCTGCGCCGTCGCGACCGCGTCCTCGACCGCAACCAGGCCTAACGGCTGGCCGAGCGCGGCGATGGTGTCCGGCTTGTGGGCGGTCATCCCGAGGCCGCCGCCGACGAACACGTTGAATCCCGCGAGCGTGCCGTCGTCTCCGACGACGCCGATCAGCCCGACGTCCTGCGCGTACACGTCGGTCGTGTTGTCGGTCGAGAGCGCGAGGCCGACCTTGAACTTGCGCGGCAAATACTGCGCACCGTAGAACGGCTCCTCGGGCGTCGGCGCGGCGGGCGCCGCGCCGGCCGGGATCGGCGCGCTCGCGCTCGTCTCGCGCACGACGAGCGTGTCGGGGTCGACCTGCAAGCCGTCGATCCACAGCTCGAAGTAGGCGCGGCTCGCCGGGCGGAGCGCGGTCGCGATCTCGCGCGCGACGCGGCGCGCGGTCGCGTGCGCGGGGTTCTCGTACGGCGCGGCGGGCGCCATGACGTTGCGCGACACGTCGCCGCACGCCGAGATCGTTGTCGCCACGTTCGCATTGATCGCCGCGATCGCCGGGCGCAGATCCCCCTTCAGCACACCGTGAAACTGAAAGCCCTGCCGCGTGGTGATCCGCAGCGTGCCGTTCGCGCGCTCTTCCGCCAGGCGGTCGAAGTCGAGGTACTGCTCGGCCGTCATCGCGCCGCCCGGGAGGACGACGCGCACCATGTAGCTCCACGCGCGGTCCTGCCCCGCGGCCGCGCGGGCGCGGCGCACGTCGCGGTCGTCCTGCTGGTACGAGCCGTGGAACTTGAGCAGCACGACGTCATCGTCGCCGAACCGCGGCGCGTCCGACGCGAGCGTTTCGGCCAGCGTGCCGCGGAGCGCGTGGCTCAGCCGCTTGGCGCGCTCGACCTTGGACTCGCCGGCCGGGGCGCCGTCGTCGACCGCCGAGCCCGCCGCGTCGTCCTGTGGATCCGCCATCTCGCCATTCTCCCCTGAACGCGTGCTGCCGTGTGCGGCGGTGCCCGCGGACCGAGGTGGTCCGCGGCCCGCCCGTCCCAACATCTCAGCCCTAACATAACGCGCCCCGAAGCGGCTTGATTGCACCGCAGGAGCGGCCGCGTCGCAGCGGTCGATGGGTCCGGTTGGGGAGGGTGCACGTCGTGGCAGCGTACTATCCGGTGTCGCTCGATCTGCGCGGGCGGTCGTGCGTGGTCGTCGGCGGCGGGGCGATCGCCGAGGGGAAGGTCGACGGGCTGCTCGCCGCGTGCGCGCGGGTCACGGTCGTCGCGCCCGCGCTGTCCGCGGTGCTCGCCGCGCACCGCGAGGCCGGGCGGCTGGTGTGGGTCGCGCGCGCCTACCGACCGGGCGATCTCGCGGGCGCGTGGCTCGCGATCGCCGCGACCGACGAGCCGGCGGTGAACGACGCGGTGTGGCGCGACGCCGAGGGTGCGGGCGTGCTCGCACAGGTCGTCGACGACCCGCCGCGCTGCCACTTCATCCTGCCGTCGATCGTCGCGCGGGGTGACCTCACCGTCGCCGTGTCGACGTCGGGCAGCGCGCCCGTGCTCGCGGTGCGGCTGCGGGAGCGCATCGCCGCGATGATCGGTGAGGAGCACGAGCGGTTCCTCGCGTTGGCGCGGCGCGTGCGCGCGCCGCTCGCACGCCTAACGCCGGATTTCGGCACGCGCAAGCGTGCATGGTACGGGCTCGTCGACTCGGACGTGCTGGAGCGGCTGCGTGCTGGCGATGAAGCCGGTGCTCGGGCCCGCTTCGTCGAGTGGCTCGGCGTCGAACCGCCTGCCGACGACGAGACGCCGCCACGCGATGCGTGCGGGTTCGTCTGCCCCGCCGGGCGCCCGTGCGTGCCCGGGTGCACCGGCGCGGGTGCGCGCGGGCCCGGCAGCGTCCGCGCGCGCACCGGCGCCGCTGCCCCGACGCCTCACGAGT
>DASWUT010000603.1:0-7301 GCA_036401455.1 Gemmatirosa sp.
GCCGTGTTCGCGATCATGCGCCGCACCGGCGAGACCCCCGCGCGGATCGCCGAGCGCGATCAGCTGACGCAGGTGAGCGACGACGCACCGCTGCGCGCATGGATCGACGAGGTGATCACCGAACGCCCGGACGAGGCGCGGCGCTATCTCGCCGGCGAGCGCAAGCTGCAGGGCGTGCTCGTCGGGCTCGTGATGAAGAAGTCGAAGGGAACCGCCGACCCGAAACGCGTCAACGCACTGCTCGCCGCGCGGATCCCAGACTGAGCAGCGACGACGGCACGTCCGAGGCGTAGGTCAGCGCCGTCGGGGGCATGCCGAATCGGCGCTCGGCCTCGCGGCGCGCGGCCACGTCGCCGCCAGCCCGCAACGCCGCGCGGCGCACGCGCTTGGCCTGACTCAGCGCGTCGTCGCCCGACGGATCGAGTCGCGCCGGTTCGGACTGCGCGCCGCGTCGCAGCCAGCCGACGATGTAGTCGAACGACCGCATGATGTAGGGCGCGACCTCGTCATCCGTCAGCTCCCAGCGGCTGTTCTCGGTCATCAGCCCGAAAATCCGCTGCCACGAGTCGCTGTCCGCCGCGTGCACCATTCCGCGAAAAATCCGGCGATTGGTCGGCGTGCTGAAGATCGTCGGACTGAGGATTCGGTCGAGGTGCCCGTCAGCCGCCGAGTGGTCGAGCAGGATCAACTCGCGCGCGCGCCGCGCCGCGCCGTCGCCGAGGTGGGTCTCGAACCGACTCTCCCAGTAGCTGTGACCGAGCGCGGACGTGCTCGCCGTGATCGCGAGTTGGCGCGGGACGAAGTAGTTGTGCGCGACCGCGTCCGCCGCGAGGTGCGCCTGGTAGCCGAGGGCGAACGCGCGCAGCGCCGCATCTGGCGCCTCGACGGCGATCTCTTGCCCGACCTGCCACGAGTGACAGTGACGCCCCACCGGCACGTACTTCTTGGCGATGCTCGTGTCGGCCGCGATCGAACCGTAGAGGAAGTCGTTCGGAAACTCGCGCAGCAGCGCGGCGATGCCGTGCGGCAGCAGGTCGAGAACGCGGAGCACGGCGTCGCCGAGGAAGACGTGCGTGCCAGGCGTCCAGGCGTGCGCGGCCGCGGGCGTCAGCGCGAGCGCCGCAACGCACGCAACGACCGCCAGAAGCGCGGTCAGGGCGAACGCCTTCACCCGAGCTGGCGCGCGGGCCGTTCGATCGTCGCCGCGAGCGCCGCCTCAACGAGGCCGGCCGCGACGAGTCTGCTCGCCCCGCGGGCAGAGACCGCATCGGCTTTGGACGTTTCGGCGTCGTCATCAGGCCGCAACGATCGGCCGGTGCCGGGTACGTGTGTCATGAACGGGAAAGGATGTTGGACCGTGTAGCCGGAGCGCAGGGATCCTGCCGACTCACCGTTCGCGGGTCCGAATGCGCGGGCGCGGTCGAGACGCACTCGGTCCGTGTTCCGCCGCGCCATCGGCTGCTTCGCCCGGGTCATCGTCCGCGTGTCGTTCCACGCGGTGGTCTCGCGCTTCGTTGCGCGCCGTGTGGACGGTGTGTGCGGGGCCGGCGAGTTCGTCGCGCAACGCCGCGAACCCCTCGCGCACGGCCGCGACTGTCGACGCCGCCGCCACGATCGAGTGCTCCGCCTCACGCTGCGCGACGTCGAGCAGCGCCTCGAGTTCGCGCGCCCGGGCCGCGGCCCGCGCGAGCGTGTCGTCGATCCGCGTTTCGGTTCTCGCGACGAGCGCCGACGCGCGCTCGACCTCGGTTCGCACCGTCGAGACCACGTGGTCGACGTTCGTCACCACCCGCGTCGCACGCTCGGTGAGCGGCGCGATGCCGCCGGACGCGCGTTCGACCGCGCCGCGGACCGTCTCCGCCGCGCTCCGGAACTTCCACGCCACGAACGTCAGCACGCCGGTGAGCGCGACGCCCTCGATGAGCAGCAGCAGCCGCAGTACGTCGCCGAGCCGCACGAACCACACCGGCTCGAGTGGAACCACCCGGGCGAGAACCGTGTCCGGCGGCGCTGCCGCGAGTAGCAGAAAGAGCAAGGGCGGGCGGCGGTCCGGGTGGGGCGCGGCGGCCTTGGGGAGTGGCCGGGGTCGGGCTATCGTACCCCGGCCGCCGGGCGGGCGTCAAGCGATGCCGCGCCCGCGACGCTCCCGCGCCGCGCGTTGCGTCCGGGCTCTCCGTGGCGCGCCGCGCATGCGACGCCACTGCCGTTCACGTCCGCCTCGCAACATGGCCAACACACCGTCCGCGGTGCAGTTCGTGGTCGAAGGAGGCCGGCGCCTCGCCGGCGCCATCCGCCCGTCGGGCAACAAGAACGCCGCGCTGCCCATCGTCGCCGCGACGCTGCTGACCGAACACCCGGTCACGCTCGAAAACGTCCCGCGGATCCGCGACCTCGAAACGCTCGTCGAGCTCGTGCGCTCGCTCGGCGCATCGATCGAATGGGTCGAGCGCAACACCCTCCACGTTCACGCCCGCCAGGTCGTGCCGGCGGAGCTCGACCGCGAGCTGTCGCGCAAGATCCGCGGCTCGATCCTTCTCGCCGGCCCGCTGCTCGGTCGCTGCGGGCGCGTCACCCTGCCACCGCCCGGCGGCGACGTCATCGGCCGCCGCCGCCTCGACACGCACTTCCTCGCCCTCGAGCAGCTCGGCGCGCGCTACACCGTCGACGAGCAGATCACCCTCCAAGCGGACGCGCTGCACGGCGCCGACGTCTTCCTCGACGAGCCGAGCGTGACGGCGACGGAGAACGCGTTGATGGCGGCGGTCGTCGCGCGCGGGCAGACCGTGCTTCGCAACGCGGCGAGCGAACCGCACGTCCAGGACCTCGCGCACTTCCTCGTCGCGCTCGGGGCGCGGATCGACGGCATCGGGACCAACACGATGACCGTTGCCGGCGACGCGACGCTCGGCCCGGCCACCTACCAAATCGGCCCCGACCATATCGAAGTCGGTTCGTTCATCGGGCTCGCTGCCGTCACTGGCTCCGAGCTGCGCATCGAGCAGGCAGGCGTCGAGCACCTGCGGTCGACGCTGATGGGCTTCGAGCGCCTCGGGATCACGTGTCGCGTCGACGGCGCCGACCTCGTGATCCCGGCCGAACAGTCGCGCCGGGTCCAGTCGGATCTCGGCGGTCACGTGCCGACGATCTCCGACCAGCCGTGGCCCGCGTTCCCGGCCGACACGATGTCGATCGCCATCGTGACCGCGACACAGTGCGAGGGCATGGTGCTGATGCACGAGAAGATGTTCGAATCGCGCATGTTCTTCGTCGACAAGCTGATCGGCATGGGCGCGCGCATCGTGCTGTGCGATCCGCACCGGGCGATCGTCTCGGGGCCGTCGGCGCTCCGCGGCGCGACGATGGAATCGCCGGATATCCGCGCCGGGATGGCGATGCTGCTCGCGGCACTCTGCGCCAGCGGCACGAGCGTCATCAACAACGTCGGCCAAATCGAGCGCGGCTACGAGCGGATCGACGAGCGACTCGGCGCGCTCGGCGCGCACATCGAACGCGTCGAAAACCGCCGCGTCGGGTAGCCGGGCCGATGCGTGCGGATCTCGCCGACGTCGAGGCCCGGATCGCAGCGTCGTCGCCGACAGGCGCGGCGGGCGAGTACCTGGCGTTCGACACGTTCACCGACTGGGGCGTGCACGCGATCGTGACGACGCGCGGCGCGGGCTCGTTCGCGACGGCTGGCGACGCGCCCGTCGGCGACGTGCTCGAGCGCTGGGGCGCGCTTCAGCGGTTCGCGGCTGGCGGCGAGACCGGCCGATTCGCCACCGCCCGCCAGGTGCACGGCGCCGAGCTCATCGCGCACACCGATGGATGGCGCGGCTGGCTGCGCGGCCCGGCCGCGGACGGGCACGTCGCCCCGACGCGCGGAACCACCCTCGCCGTGACGGTCGCTGATTGCGTACCTGTGTACCTCGCTCACCCGTCCGGCGCGACGGCACTGCTCCACGCCGGGTGGCGCGGGACCGTCGCCGGGATCGTGCCGGCCGCGATCCGCCATCTCGCGTCGCTCGGCCACGCACCCGGTGAGCTGCGGTTGCTCACCGGTCCGGCGATCTGCGGCGCGTGCTACGAGGTCAGCCCGGACGTGTTCGGGCAGCTCACGGGCCGTTCCGTGGACCGACCGACGACCGTCGCCCTCGACGGCGTGATTGCCCGGCAGGCGCGCGCGGCCGGGGTTGGCGAGTGCTGGGCCGCCGACCGCTGCACCCGGTGCGACAACGACCGCTTCTACTCGCACCGCGCCGGGGACCCCGGACGCCAGGTCGGGGTAGTCTGGGGAGGCTAACCAGCGGCCCCGCGACGCGTCGGTAGCATCTGTGCCATTGACGCTCTCCGGGCCGCTGCCTACGTTGCGACGGTGCCACAGCCAGGGGCTGCGGCGAGGAATGTGGGGAAGCCCCCCACATTTTTTATTGCCCTCTACTTCTCGTCGATTGTGAGCGATCTCCTCGAACCCGTTGTGCTCGAAGCAGTTGCGGCACTTGGCTTCGAGTTGGTCGAACTGCGCCGCCGCGGCAGCCGTAGCCGTCCGGTGCTCGACGTGCGCGTCGAGCGGGCCGATGGATCGGCCGTCACGATCGACGACTGCGCCCGCGCGTCGCGCGCCATCGAAGCTCGCCTCGATGACGAGCCGCGCATCGTCGGCGACCAGTACGTCCTCGAGGTGTCGTCGCCCGGCGTCGAGCGACCGCTCCGGCGTCCGGACGACTGGCGGCGGTTCGCGGGGCAACCTGCACTCGTCACGGCGGCGCCGCTCCCGGGCGGCCGCGCCGAGGTGACGCTCGTGGCGCTCGAAGGCGAGCCCGGGGCAGAGGTGGCCGTCGTGCGCGATGCGCGCGGCGCGGAGCACCAGCTCCCGCTCGGTGCCGTCACGCAGGCGCGCCTCGCGTTTCACTGGAACTCAAGGAAGGAGTGACCCATGGCCGTCTCCCCCGACGTCCTTACCGCGATTCGCGAGCTGACCAACGCGAAGCAGCTCGATCGCGCGGAGCTGTTCGCGCTGCTCGAGGACGGCATTCTCGCCGCCCTGCAGAAGAAGTACGGGCCGACCGTCCACGCCGAGGTCGACATCGATGACGCCACGGGCGGCATCCGGGTCGTGATGCTCAAGACCGTGGCCGCCGAACCCGAAGACCCCGCGCGCGAGATCTCTCTCGACGAGGCGCGCCTCATGGACGAGGAGTTCCAGGTCGGCGACGTTTACGAGCGCGAGGTCCCGTTCCACGAGTTCGGCCGCGCGGCGGTCCAGGCCGCCAAGCAGCGGATCGTGCAGCGCGTCCGCGAGGGTGAGCGCACGCGGATCAAGGACGAGTTCTCGTCCAAGGTCGGCGAGCTGCTGTCGGGCGAGGTGCAGCAGATCGAGCGCGGCAAGATCGTGCTCATGCTGAACCGCTTCCGCGAGGCGGAAGCGATCATCCCCTACCGCGAGCAGAACCACCGCGAGCACGCGCACCAGGGCGAGACGATCCGCGCCGTGCTCAAGCGAGTCGAGGACACGCCGAAGGGTCCGCGCCTCGTCCTGAGCCGCGCCGACGCGCTGTTCGTGCAGGCGCTCTTCCGGCTCGAGGTGCCCGAGATCCAGCAAGGCATCGTCGAGATACGCGCCGCCGCGCGCGAGGTCGGCAGCCGGACGAAGATCGCCGTCTTCTCGCGCGACGACGCGGTCGATCCCGTAGGCGCCTGTGTCGGCCTCAAGGGCGCCCGCGTCCAGACCGTCGTGAACGAGCTCGGCGGTGAACGGATCGACATCGTGCCCTGGTCGGCCGACCCGGAGCGGTTCGCGAAGCTCGCGCTCGCGCCGGCCAAGGTCGCGCGCGTCTACAGCGATCACGCGGCCAAGACGATCCAGGTGATCGTCGATGACGACCAGCTCTCGCTCGCCATCGGCCGCAACGGGCAGAACGTTCGGCTCGCGTCCGAGCTCACCGGATGGAAGCTCGACCTGTACTCGAGCCGCGAGTGGACCGACCGCGCGCCCGAACCGACGCCGCCGCCGCCCGCCGACGAGGTCAGCGACGTCCCACTCGGCGACATCGCCGGCATCGAGCCGGCGGTGGTCGCGGTTCTCGAGGCGGGCGGCTACCGTACGCTGGACGACATCCTCGATCTCGACCGCGACGACTTTCTGCGCCTGCCCGGGATCGCTCCCGCCGAAGCCGACCACCTCGTCGCGCTCGTCGAGTCGCTGTCGACCGAAGGCGAGGCGGACGAGGACGGCGCGGACACCAGTTCCGCGGTGAGCGGGTGAGCTGAGGAGCTGATGAGCGACACTCCGCTCGACGCGCGCACGACCCGGCTGCTCCGGCTGCTCGGGCTCGGCGTGCGTTCGCGCGGCGCGGTCGTCGGCGTCGAGCGGGTGCGGGAAGCCGTCGGCCGTGGCACGTTGCAGCTCGCGGTGGTTGCGCCCGACGCCTCGCCGCACAGTTTGCACAAGGTGCGGCCGCTGCTCACCGCGCGCGGCGTACCCGTCGTCGAGGGACCGTCCGCGGCGATCCTCGGGCAGGCGGTTGGACGGGAAACGACCGCGGTGGTGGGCGTGACGGATGCCAACCTCGCGAGGGGTATACAACAGGACCAGGGCACCGCGCGTGGCGCCCTGGGGTCGTCCGACACCGGACGTACCGGGACGGTCTCTGGACGCGACGCCCACGTGGGGCCGTCGCGCCGGGACTTCAGGAGGGTGGATTGAGCAAGCGCGTCGACGAACTGGCAGGCGATCTGAAGGTTGGAGCGGAAGACGTGCTTTCGCTCCTGCGCGTGATGGAAATTCCGGTGGCCCGGGGCCCGCAGACGGTGCTCTCGGACGACCAGATCTCGCGCGTCCGGGCCCGGTGGGAGCGCGAGAAGCGCACGCGCGCGACGGCGGCGGCACAGGCCGCAGCGCCCGCGCCCTCGCGTCGCCGCAAGGCGCCCGAGCCCGTCGCCGTCGCCCCCGAGCCACCCGCTGCAGCCGGTGTGCGGCGCCGCATCCGTCCTGCGGATGCCGCGCCAGCCAACGGCGTCGTCGGGCATGACGAAACATCCGCGTCGTCACCGGTCGAAGTCGGCGCAACACCGATCGCCGAGACGCCCGCGCCAGCGGCGCCCGCCATCGTGACCCCGGCCGCCGACGACGCCGCGGCCAACGGGCGCCGGCCGACCGTCGCACAGGCGCCCGAGCCGGCCGAGGCGAGTCTCGCCGACTCGAACGGCGCCGCCGCCGCGCCGCGCTCGGCGCCTGCCGCGGCCGAACCGGCGCGGCCTGCAGCGATCGCCGACGTGCAGCCCGACATTATCGCCGTCGCGCC
>DASWUT010000604.1:0-4338 GCA_036401455.1 Gemmatirosa sp.
TGCGGCCGCGGCGCTCCGGTCGGTGCCGCGACCGCACGCGGCGATGGCCAGGGCGGCGATCCCGACGACGTCGAGGCTGCCGCGGGCGAGGGCGCGCCCGGGCACGCGCGCCGGGCGGGAATGGCGGAGCGGCGTCATGGGGCCGACGGGAGCGAGGTGAGCGGGACGCCGAGCGCGCGCTGCAGGTCGGCGCGCGCGGAGTTCGCGGCGCCTAACGCCACGGCGAGCTGCGTCTCGGCGTCCTGGAGCGAGCGCCGCGCGTCCAGCACGTCGAGCGCCGACAGGCCGCCGAGTCCGTAGCTGACGGACGCGACGCGGAACGCCTCGCGCGCGGAGGGGACGAGTTCGTCGCGCAGGAAGACGACCTGCCGCAGCGCGGTGCTGGCGTTCGCGTAGGCGGAACGCACGTCCTGCGTGACCTGGGCCCGCAGGTCCCGCGCGCTCGCGGCGAGTTCCCGCTCGCGGTACTGCGACTCGGCGATCTCACCACGCGTGTGCTGGCGGAAGAGGATCGGCAGAGGCAGCGCGACGCCCGCCGAGACGAGCGGCGCGTCCGGCAGCGTGAAATCGTGCGAGATCCCGAACGTGAGATCCGGCACCCAGAACTGCTTGAGGAGTGTGGTGTTGGCCTGCGCGCCACGCTGCTGGCTCTCGAGCACGGCGACTTCGGGGCGCGACGCGAGCGCGGTGCGCTCGATCGCGGTCGAGTCGGGCAGGGCCGGCGGTACGCCGAGCGAGTCGGCCGGCGCGATCGGCAGCCCGATGACGCGACCGAGCAGGCGGTTGAGGGAGGCCTGCGCGTTGGCCACGTCGCGTTCGTTGGCGATCAGCGCGTTGTCCGATTGTGCGACGTCGACCTGCGCGCGGATGACGTCGAGTCGCGCGACCGTGCCGGCCGCGAACCGCGCCCGCGTCCGCGCGAGGAAGTCGACCGAGAGCTGGCGCGACTCCTGGAGGATGGCCCGGAGTCGACGCGCGACGAGCAGCGAGTCGTAGGTCGCCGACGTGGACGACGCGATCAGTTGCTGCTGGAGGTAGATGTTCGACTCGGACGCGCGCACGTCGGCCGTCGCGACCCGGTTGCGGAGCGCGAACTTCGTCGGGAACGGCACGTCGAGCGCGACGCCAACGGCGCGCGATGCGGCGAGGCCGGGGTTGAGCGTCGGGGAGTTCTGGGCGATCGAGCCGACGACGGCCGGGTCGGGGACCGCGACCGCCTCGACGCGCCGCGCGCGGGCCTGCGCGCTCTGCTCGCGGGCGACATCGATTTGCGGGTTACGCGTGAGCGCCTCGGCGATCGCCTCGCGCCGCGTGAGGCGCAGCGAGTCGACCGGCGGAGATTGCGCTCGCGCGGTCTGGGCGAGCGCGATACACGCACTCAGCCCGGCGACGACGCGCATGGAAGACCTCGGATGTGAATGAGTCGGGCGACGTCGGGGCGACGCCGCGGACGGAGCTCAGTTCACGATCGGCGGTGCGCGCGAGCGGTGGGACGACGTGGCGGACGACGTGACGGCGGTCGTGGGCGCGACTGCACCATCGTCCGCGCGGCGTCGCGTCGGATCAGCACCGACGGCAATGCGAAGCGTCGGCGTCGCGTGTGCGTCGAGGGCGCGCACGTGGCACGCCGGACACGAGTCCTCGGCGTGCGCGAAGTGCGTCGTCGCGCCAGCCGCTTCGACGTGTGGGCCGAGGCTGAGGCCGTGCCATGCGTCGAGCAGCGGCAGAAACGAGAACGCGAGCTGCGACGCGGTCGCGAGGACGACCGCTACGTGGTGCAGCCACCGGGACCACTGTCGTGTCCGCCCGAACGCCGGCGTGCACGCCGTCCCTCGAGAGTCAGGCAATCCGTTGCGTGGTGGCGAGAACAGGGAGCGGACGTGGCCGGCGGTCGACGCAGTCGATGTGCACAGTAGTCGCGCGGCTCGGTCGTGATGTAATGACCGGAGCGAATAACACTACTGGACAGACCCGCTGCCGCGCCGCCGCCGGCTCGGGTTTTTGCACGCGAGCCGGGTCGACTCCGGGTGAGCTACTCGATGACCGACACGAGCCGGCGGCCGGCCTCCGTCCACTCACCCCCGGCCGTGCGAGCGTACGTGTCATCGTACGTCTCGACCGAGACGCCCCCGACGTCGGCGGCGATCTCCACGACACGCACCACGACCCGCCCGCCGGCAGCCGCCGGCCCGCCCGTCGGCGCGCTACTGCCGCCGTCGCGCGGCAGGCCGACGACGTACACGCGCTCGCGGCGGGGTGGGCACCCGGCGTGTGCGGCCGCGTCGGTCGGGTTGACCGCGAGGTGGCCGGGGCAGCGTGCGTAGATCGACGCGTCGGCGGTGTCGAGACCCGCCGCGACCACGGTCGCGGCGCGGCGACGCGTGAGCGCCGTGTCGGCCGCATCGCAGAGCCGGCTCACCCCGGTCACGAAGTCCGGGTCGCGTCGGAGCGGGGCCGGGTCGATGCGAAGCGGCACGCCAGGGTACCGCCGATGCACGTCGCGGAGCAGGCGCACCACACCCGCGAACACCGCCGAGTCGTCCGCCGCGGCTACTTCAGCGGGTCGCGCCGCGTGTGCGGGTGCGTTCCTCGATGCAGCGGTACCCACGAGCGCTGCACACATGACGCCGGGGAGGATGGCCAACACACGCAGCATGAGCGTTCTCGGAAAGGGAACGGAGAGGCGGGCGGCATGTACGTCGAACGCGTGTTACCCCTGGCCGCTGCACTGGAGTGTGTCGTGCGGCGAGCGAGGTGCGGCCGCGCCTGCGGCCTAACGGCACGCGGTCGCCCCCGCGCGCCTGGTGCGACGCCGGCAGGTCCGGACGCCGCGAGGCGGACGCGGCCGAGCGCCCTGAGGCATCGGCCGCCGCCATGATCCCGATGTCGCCGCGATGTCGGCACGCTGCCGTCGCACGGCGCCGCCGCGCCACGCGCCGCGTCCCGCGATGTGGGCGGAGCCTTGCGAGGTAGCGGAGTTGCTGCGTGCAACGTGCGGGCCCACGCGGGAACGCGCGGCGCCTGAGCGGTAGGCGTTTACGACTTCTTAGCCGCGCCTCGGTCGGGGTCGGCCGGGCGTGGGGGGTCTTGCGTCGTTCGGTCGCGTGCGTATTGGAACCATGTTCACGGAACCCAGAACTTCTGCCCTAGGTTCCTATGCTTTCCAGACACCCAGCGAAAGTCAAAGCCGGGCATACTACGCCGACAACAGCCCGTCGAGCGCGTGGGCGACCGCGGTCATCCCGTTCAGGTTCGGGTGATAGGGCACCATGCCACGAGGATCGCCCTGCCGGGGGAACCCGTTCGTCCACGGATCCCGGCTGCACGCGTCATGGCCCGTCGACAGGGCGGCCACGTTCAGCATGTCCGCCCCGGTCGCACGCGCGACGCGAGCTGTCACGGCGGTCAGGCGGCGCGCTATCGCGCGGCTCGCCGCGACCTGCTCGGGTGTGAGCGGTGTTGCGGCACACGTTCCGCTGTCCGGCACCACGGCCGGGTAATCGACGAACACGACCCGCGCCATCGGCGCGCGGCGGCGCACCTCGCCGACGATCCGACGGAGCGACCGCTCGAGGTCGCGCCACGCCTGCTCCGTCGGTGGCGTGGAGTGCGGGCAAGGTCCACTCGCCGCGCCCGCGGCCTCACACGACGCGGCGATCAGCCCGCCGATGTAGCCGACGTCGTTCCCGCCGATCGTCATCGTCACCAACCGCGTCTCGGACGTCACGGCGTCGAGCTGCGGCGGCAGCTCGGCCCACGGGCCGAGCAGGTGCGCGGTCGTCGCTCCACTGCAGCTGACATCGACGAGCGCGAGGTGACGCGTGCGCGCGAGCTGGTGGGCGTAGTTGTCGGACGACCGCCCGCACCGGTTGCGTGGCTCATCGGCGAGAGCCGTCACGCCGGGCCCCGCGGCGAACGAGCTCCCCATCGCGACGTAGCGCGCTCCCGACGCGAGCGGGACGACGATCGGCGCGCGGTGCGTCGTCGCGCACGCGGCGAGCGCGAGAGCCGCGGCGCCGGCCACCACGCGCCGCCGCGCCGCGCCGGCGAATCGAAACATCGAGCAGCGCATCGTGAGGTGAACAGCCCGATCAGGGACGCGTGTGCTCCGCCGGCCAGATCTGATTGCCGCGGTCGATGTCGGGGAACAGTCCGTCCGGATCGATCACGACCCGCGTGATCGCCGGCGCCGCCGCAACACGCACGATGTGGCGCCGCGCGCCCCCGAGCCACACGTCGACCGGCACCGTCATCCGCTCGACCGCGCCGCCGGTCCGTGTGACCGCGAGCATGACCGGCATCGGCGCGAGCCCGCGATCCTCGATCCTGATCGCCGTC
>DASWUT010000605.1:0-2959 GCA_036401455.1 Gemmatirosa sp.
GCCCGGCCGCGTACGCGCGCGTGCGCTCGCGCTCCATCGTGCGAAGCACTTCGAAGGCCATCGCGCGCGTGAGGCCGAGCTCGCGTTCGTCGGGCGACGCGCGGAAGACGAGCGAGCGGATGCCGCGCATGACGTGTTCGACGCTGCGCGTGCGGAAGAAGTCGAGCGCGGTGAGCGCGCGCTCCGTGTCGCCGAAGAACTCTTCGAGCTGCGCGGTCGTCGGCGGTCCCGCGTGGCGGCGCGGACGGCCTAACGGCACGGTCGCATCGTCGGCGACGAGGTGCAGCTCGTAGAGGGCGACGAGCACCGCCTGCGCGACGTTGAGCGACGCATGGGCGGTGGTCGGGATCGTCACGCCGAAGTGGGCGCGGTCGATCGCGTCCGCCGGCAGCCCGTCATCCTCACGCCCGAAGAGCACCGCGACAGGGCCGTCGGCCGCGTACTCGGCGAGGTCGGTCGCCGCGGCGCGCGGCGTGGCGATCGGCCACTTCGCCGCGCGGCGTCGACCGGTGAAGGCCGCGACGCGCACGCAGTCGGCGAGCGAGGCGTCGAGCGAATCGAAGTGCTGGATGCGGTCGGCGATGTCGCGCGTGTGGTGGGCGATGACCTCGATGTAGTTCGCGTCGTACGCGCACGGGCGCACGAGGCGCAGCTCACCGACACCCATGTTCTTCATCGCGCGCACGGTCGCGGCGATGTTGATGGGCTTCTGCGGTTCGTAGAGTACGACGCGGACCTGGTCGAGCAGCGACGGCATACGGAGGCGACGGAGGCCGCCCGTCACCGATCAGGCAACCGGCTCGGGCGGCGGCAGGCGGAAGCGCAGCGCGCGCGCGGCGCTCATCCGATCGCCTCGAAGATACACGAAGGCGCCGTCCGGCCGGCCGAGCACGAGCTGGCCGCGCCGACGCTCGCGTCCCGGCGGTTGCTCGTTCACCGCAAGGTCGAGTGCGACGACGGTGCCGGCGAGGTCGCCGAGCGGGTATGCGCAGCGGATCGTCCAGCCGTCGTCGCGTTCGCGCCAGGAGGCGGTGAGCGCGCGGGCCGAGCCGTCGGCGGGGCTCGTGGGTGTGATGCGTACCGTCGGCGCGGGGCGTTCCGGTACGAGCAGCCAGGACGCGAGGTGTTCGGGCGCGGTGGCGGGGGCGATGAGCAGTTGCAGGCCGTCGCTGTTCACGTCCGCGCGTTCGTTGTCGAGCGGGTTGAACGCGCCGGTGGGAGCGAAGGCCGGCGGGCGCCCGAGGCGCACGTCGAGGTCGAGCTCGAGCCTATCACCGACGACGCGCAGGCGAACCGTCGCGGCCGGCGCGCCGGCGTCCTCCCACGACGACTCGGATCGGAGATACTGCCCAGCGCCGATCTCGAAGGTGGTCCAGGTCGCGCTCAGCCGTGCGGCGAGATCGACGGGCGCCGATGGGCGCGCATCGGATGTCGCGTCGTCGTCGGAAGCCTCGCCGCGCACGCGATCGGCGTCGAGCGCGGACACCACTACGTGCCGGTCGACGGTGCCGTTCGCAAGCGTGACCGTCACCACACCCGCGTCCGCGTGCACCCCCGCGACCGTACCGCGGAGGTCCCACACCGCCGTGACGACCCCGCGCGAGCCCTGCATGCGAACCGCATGGAATCGCCGCTGGCCGACACCGGGCGGCCCGGGTCCAACGGCTCGCCACAACGTCGCGCCGGGCGAGGCGAGCCACAGCGACGCGCGCGCGCCGGTCGCACCCCGCGCGTCGAGGGAGATGCGGCACCGATCCGCGCCGGCGGCCACGGCTTCGGCGTCGTGGAGGAAGTCGAACCCGTCCTCGAGACCGCCCGCCCCGCCCGGCTCGAACGGCGTCCAGCGCGCGACACCGTCAAGCGTCCCATCGACCGGGAACGGCAGGTCGACGGTCGCGATGCGGTCCGCTTCCCACGTCAGTTGGTCGACGACGTACGCGTCCGTCGCGACGAGCGCGCGCGCGAAGCGTACGTCCCCTAACGCCGTCGTCGCCGCGACCGAGGCGGACCGCGGGAGCTTCGTCTCGATCGCGTCCGGACCGTCGCGGCCCGGATCGAATGCGAGGAGCGCGCCCGCGCCGCGGGGCTGCGAGCGTCCGTCGACGAGCGGGGCGGCGTGGGCGAGCGTGCTGCGGTACCAGTGCAGCGTGCGTTCGACGTACGTCCCCGTGCCGGGATCGTCGAGCCAGCGCGCGTCCCCGTCCTGTAGGATGACGTTGAGCCGGTCCGGGTGGCCATGTCCGCCACCCCCGCCACCGAAGTCGAGCGCGGCATAGATCCGGCCGGCATCGCGTCGCAGAATCGCGTAGCCCTGCGCGGCCAGCAGTTCGGAGCGTTGATCCGTCGACGGGTCGGCGGTCGCAAGCTCGGGGCGGGCGAAGAGGAGCGACTTCCAGCCGAGGTCCGCGCGCGAGAGCGCACTTGCGGGCTCGTTGCGTTCGCTCTCGCCGGTCGCGCGCCAGCGGCCCGTCCCGTGCGGCAGCGGCGGATCACCGACCGCGTAGAGATCCGCGAGCGCACGGCGAAGCGACCGGCCCGCGTCGTCCGCGATGCCTAACTCGCACCACTCGGCCCAACGCCACTGACGGAGCGACACGGCGTACTGCGAATCGCGCCGCGCGGGCAGCGTCCAGTCGGGAAGCGCGACGCGGAACGGCACGCCGTATCCGCGACGGAAGCGTGCGACGAGGGGTGGCGCGAGTTCGATTCCGCCGCGTTCCGCCATCCGAAACGCGTACCAGAACCCGCGATGCGCGAACTGGTGGTAGTTCTCCCCCTCGTACCAACTGCCGTCGTCGAGGAGCGCGGTCGCGAGCAACTTGGCGATCCCCTCCGGCCCGTGCACGGCGTCGCGGGCGGCGGGCGCGTTGCCGAGCACGCACGCGGCGGCAAGCCGCGCGACGGCGTGCCACACCTGGCGGTTGGACCGGCCTTCCGGGAACGAGGCGATGAGCGCGCG
>DASWUT010000606.1:0-2100 GCA_036401455.1 Gemmatirosa sp.
TGTCCAGTTCTCGCGACGCACCATCGACCGCGCCGGCGACCAGGCGCACTACGCGTGCCGTCTTCGCCTGCAGCCCGGCGAGACGCCGGATCGCGTCCGAGGTCTGCCCCTTCGCGCGCGCCTCCATCCGCCGGCCTAACAGGATGAGCGCGATGATGACGCTGGCCGCCTCGAAATACACGGGGGCGGTCCCGGCTGGCATGCCGGACATGCCGGGCATGGAGATGCCGGACATCGCGCTCCGCCCTGCGGCGCCGGCGAACGTGCGGGGCGCGACGGTCGCGGCGAGCGAGTACAGGTAGGCCGCCGCGGTGCCGATCGCGATCAGCGTGTTCATGTCGGCCGCGCGGTGGCGGAAGGCCGCCCACGCGCCGCGGTAGAACTGGCGCCCGCTGTAGAGCACGACCGGCGTCGTGAGTGCGAGCTGCAGCCAGGTGATCCACGGGTGGTTGAACGCCGGGACGCGCCCGTGCGACATAGCGATCACGAGCACGGGCAGCGACAGCACGGCGGCGACCCAGAACTTGCGCCGCAGATCGCGGACCTCCTCGGCCCGCGCCTCGGCCTCGGTGTCGACCGCGGCCGCGTCGCCGCCCGCGCCAGGCGTCTCGCGCACGCGGTACCCGAGCCCCTCGACCTCGCGCCGGATGCGGGCCACGTCGATCGCGTTGGGCAGGTACTCCGCACGGACCTGCATCGTGCCGAGGTTGAACGTGGCCTCGACCACGCCGGGGAGCGCCGTCAACCGCTGCTCAAGCGGCTGTGCGGAGCCCGACGGCCGGGCCGAGTCGTCGACGACGAAGTCGGCGCGCGCGGTGCCGGCCACGCCGTAGCCGACGTCCTCGACCACGCCCACGAGCTGGCGCGTGCCGGTGCTCGCCGGGTCGTACTCGACCGTCGCGCGCGAGGTGGCGAAGTTGACCGCGGCGCGCCGCACGCCGGGCGCGCGGCCGAGCTTGGTTTCGATGCGGCGTGCGCAGGCCGCGCACGTCATCCCGGTGATCGGCAGGTCGACGCGCTCGCCCGGTGCCCGGTCTGGCATCCCGTCGGGGGTCGTGTGCGCGTGCCGTTCGCCGTGCAGCGGCGCCGGCTCGATCACGCACGCGTCCGCGGGTTCCGCTCCCGTATCCGGCGTCGTGCCGGCCGTCGCGCCGGGATCCACGGCGTGCTCGATGGTCATAATGAGTTCCTCGCGTTGCGAGCGATCGCGCGGTGCAGGCGGTCGCACATTGTGGCGACGGGCCCGGGTTCACCGCGCGTGCTTGTAGATCAGGTCCGTGAGTTCGTCGTACATCGCGTTCGCCGCCTCGGGCGTGCCGCGGATGGCGGCCGACGCGCAGTGCTTGAGGTGGTTGCGCATGAGCTCGCGCGATACGCTCCGCAGGGCTTCCTGCACGGCCGAGATCTGGACCAGCACGTCGGCGCAGTACCGCTCGTTCTCGACCATCTGCTGGATGCCGCGCACCTGCCCCTCGATCCGGCGGAGGCGCGTGCGATTGCGCGCCTTGATCGCGGGGTCGACCGCTACCGCGGTCCGCGTCCCCGCATCGGCACCGGCCGCGTCGGGCCCGGTCGTGCCGCAGCCGCACCCGCACCCGGTGGTCACGACCGGCAGCGTCGCCGCGTGCGCGGCGGCAGTTCGTGCGGCCACGTCAGGCCGCGGCGACCTGGGCGTCGTACCCCTCGTCCCGCACGGCGTCGGCGATGGCGTCGGGGCGGGTGCGGGCGGGGTCGTAGGTCACGCGGGCCGAGCCGATCGCCACGTTCTGTACCTCAACACCGTCGAGGTGGCCGAGCGCCTGGCGGACGCTGGCAATGCAGTGCCCGCAGCTCATGCCCGTAATCGCGAGTTGCAGCGATTCCATCGTGCGTTCCTCCGAATAGGTGAGTATACCCTCCGAGGGTATTCTAATACCCCCTCCCCCTATTGCAAGAGCTGCCCAGGGCGGCGCGCAGTAGGCCGGCGTGGGGCCACACGCGGCCGCGCGGCACCGACGCGAACCGATCGGTGCCGCGCCCCCGGAACTGGCCGGCCGTTAGGCAGCCATCCCGAGGAGCGCCGTGCACGCCTGCTCGCAGCGCCGGCACGCGTCAGCGCAC
>DASWUT010000607.1:0-4379 GCA_036401455.1 Gemmatirosa sp.
AGCACCTTCGGCTCCGCGCCTTCCGGCAACACGACGCGCCGCGGATCGCTCGTCGCCCGCGTGATGATCCCCCGCATGATGCCGCGCGCGCGGCCGAGCCGCGCCTCGAGCCGCTCGCGGTACTCGTCGAGGTCGATGAACTCGCGCGCGACCCCGCTCGCCACGGCCGCCCAGGCCACCGCCGGCGCGACCCACAGCAGGACCCGCGGATCGAACGGAAACGGGATCAGGTAGTCGGGCCCGAACGTCACCTGCTGCAATCCGTACAGGCGGCTCACGCTCTCCGGCACCGCCTCGCGCGCGAGCAGCGCGAGCGCACGCGTCGCGGCCATCTTCATCTCCTCGTTCACCTGCGTCGCCCGCGCGTCGAGCGCGCCGCGGAAGATGAACGGGAACCCGAGGACGTTGTTGACCTGGTTGGGGTAGTCACTTCGGCCGGTCGCGATGATCGCGTCCGGACGCACCGCGCGTACCTCGTCGGGGAGCACCTCGGGCGTCGGGTTGGCGAGCGCGAAGACGATCGGCCGCGGCGCCATCGCGGCGAGCATCTCGGCGCGGATCGCGCCGGCGACCGAGAGCCCGACGAACACGTCGGCCCCCTCGAGCGCCTCGGCCACCGTTCGCTTCGGCGTGTCGACCGCGAACCGCGCCATGTACGGGTTCATCCCTTCGGCGCGCCCCTCGTAGATCACACCGAGCACGTCGCACATGATGATGTGCTCGCGACGCACGCCGAGTCGGACGTAGTGACTCGCGGTGGCGAGCGCGGCCGCGCCCGCGCCCGAGAAGACGACCCGCACCTCGTCGATCGCCTTGTCGACGACCGACAGCGCGTTGAGCAGCGCCGCCCCCGAGATGATCGCCGTGCCGTGCTGGTCGTCGTGGAAGACCGGCACCGACATCGTGCGCCGCAGCGTCTCTTCGATGTAGAAGCAGTCGGGCGCGCGGATGTCCTCGAGATTGATGCCGCCGACCGTGGGCTCGAGCAGCTGGCAGAACTTGACGACGTCGGCCGGGTCCTCGCTCCCCACCTCCAGGTCGAAGACGTCGAGATCGGCGAACTGCTTGAACAGGTTCGCCTTCCCCTCCATCACCGGCTTGCCGGCCAGCGCGCCGATGTTCCCGAGCCCGAGCACCGCCGTTCCGTTGCTGACGACCGCGACGAGGTTCCCCTTGGCCGTGTACTTGTACGCGTCCTCGGGGGTGCGCCGGATCTCGAGGCAGGGCTCGGCAACGCCGGGCGAGTAGGCGAGGGCGAGGTCGCGCTGGTTGGTAAGCGGCTTCGTCGGGACGACGGCCAGCTTGCCGGGGCGCCCGCGGGCGTGGTAGTCGAGGGCGTCCTCGCGTCGGGTGGCGCTCATGCGATGCAAAGCTAGCCGCAAGAAAGTTGAGGTCGCGCAACCTCGGGGCGGGGTCCGGCGTACCTAGGGAGCACGCCGTCGTTTCCGTTCCAACATGGTCATCGCCCGACCCGGCCTCTTGCGGCACCCGCTCGTTCGAGCGTTCCTCGCGCTGCTCGCCTTCGTCGCCACTGCCGCGCCCGCCGCGGCCGCGGTCGGTGAGGGCGTGCTCGCCGCGCGCGCCGGCCGGTCGCCGATCGCAGTGCACATCGAGGACGCGCGCCAGGCTCAGTGCCCGTACGTGCACGCGGACGATTGCGCGCTCTGCGCGGTGCTGGCGATGCACGCGCGTGCGCCGACGGCGGGCTGGACGGCGAGCGTCGCGCCGGCCGCCCCCCGGCCCGTCCCCGCGCTGCCCGAGGCGGCGACGTGGCCGGCGCAGGGCAGCCTCGCGACGCGGCACGCACGAGGACCTCCGACGGGCTGACGATTCGCCCGTCGACCCCGCCGGGCGACGCGCACTTCTGCGCGCCGCCGGACGGGGCAGGTCTCACGTTCGTTCCCCATCGCATGATCCGCACTTCCGCGCGCCCTTGGCGCGCCCGTTCGCCGCGTTCCGCGGTCGGCCGCGCCGCTCGCGCGCCGCTCGCCATGGTTCTCGCCGCCGCCGCCTCGCCGCTCGCCGCCCGCGCCGCCCACGCGGCACCGTCCGATTCAACCTTCGGCCGCCGCGCGCTCGCCGCGCCTCCGGTCGTCGGCGTGGTGCGCGACTCGGCCGGCCAGCCGCTCGCCAACGTTCAGGTCGTGATCGCCACGCTCAATCGCGGCACGACGACCGACGACCGCGGCACGTTCGAATTCCGCGGCCTCGCGGCGGGGCGGTACCACATCGACGCCCTCCTGATCGGATATCGCCGCGCGGACGTCGACGTCGTCGTGCCGACGAGCGGTCCCGACGTCCAGGTCGCGATCTCCATGCGGCGCACCGCGCTGCAGCTGCAGAACGTCGTCGTCACCGCGACCCCCGTCGGCGCCGATCCGCTGCGCCTCACCCAGAGCACCGTCTCGCTCTCGGGCAAGGAGCTCGCGCGCAACCTCGGCTCGAGCGTCGCCCAGACGCTCAGCAACGAGCCGGGGATGGCGATGCGCTTCAACGGCCCCGCTGCCAACGTGCCCGTCATCCGCGGCCTCTCGGGCGAGCGCATCCTCGTGCTCCAGGACGGCAACCGCGCAGGCGACCTCTCGTCCGCGGCCGCCGATCACGGGCTTTCGATCGACCCGCTCGTCTCGAACCGCATCGAAGTCGTGCGCGGCCCCGCGTCGCTGCTCTACGGCACCAACGCGCTCGGCGGCGTCGTGAACGTGATCTCGAACGACATCCCGACCGACGTGCCGCGCCGAACCGACGGCTTCGTCTCGACCAACGTCGAGTCGGTGAACCCGGGCGGCGCGCTCGCGGCGGGCGTGACGGCGCCGATCTCCACCGCATTTGTCGCCAACGTGCGCGGCTCGTTCCGCAGCACGAGCGATCTCTTTCAGGGCGGCGGGGCGCGCCTCGACAACAGCTACAACCGCAACCAGAACGGGCTCGCCGCGCTCGGCTACGTCGGCGACAAGATCCACGCCGGCCTCGCGTACTCGACGTACGACTTCGACTACGGGCTGCCGTTCGCGCCCGGCGACGACCCGTCGCACATCCAGGGGCAGCGGCAGGAGGTGAAGGGACGCGCCGATCTCTCGTTCGAGAACCCGATCGTCGACCAGCTCCGCGTCGACGGCACGGCTCAGTGGTACCACCACAGCGAGATCGAGAGCAACGGCGCGGTGGGTACCCGCTTCGGGCTGCGCACGCAGACGCTCAACGCGACCGCGCGCACGCACGTCGGTCCGCTCGATGGCGCGGTCGGATTGCAGGGGCTGCTCCGCCAGTACACGGCCACCGGCGAGGAGGCGCTCACGCCCGCCGCCAACACCGTCAACGGCGGCGTGTTCGTCTACCAGGAGCTGCCGCTCACCGGCGTGCGCGACACGAGCGTCGGGGCGGCACACGGCAACGACGAGCACGCGCAGGGGATCCGCCTTCAGTTCGGCGCGCGCGCCGACGCGTTCCAGCTCAAGACGCTCGATAGCGAGATCCCGAAGTTCGGCACCTCGCGCTCGCGCTCGTTCGACAACTTCTCGGGCTCGTTAGGCCTCTCGTTCCCGCTCGCCGAGCGGACGACGTTCGGCGTGAGCGCGGCGCGGTCGTTCCGCGCGCCGTCGGTCGAGGAGCTCTACTCCAACGCGTTCCACGCTGCGGTCGGCACGTACGACGTTGGAGATCCCAACCTGAAGGCCGAGACCGACCAGGGCTTCGACGGGGTGTTCCGCACGCAGCGCGGGCGCGTCGACGCGCAGCTTTCGGGCTACTACAACCGCATCGACAATTACATCACGCCCAACGTCGTCGGCTCCGTGGACGCCACGACCGGGCAGACCGCGACGGGCGCCGGAACGGTGCCGCTCAACGTCTACGAGCAACGCAACGCGCGACTGTACGGCGCCGAGGGGCGGATCGAGGTCGAGGCCGCGCCGCACGTGGTCCTCGGTACGACGGGCGATCTCGTGCGCGGCAACTTCACGCAGGGAATCGAGAGCGCGCTTCCGTACCTGCCGCCGGCGCGACTCGGCGCGAACGCGCGCTTCGACGATTCGAAGTACTCGTTCTCGGCAGAGGTGCGCCACGCGTTCGCGCAGACGCGCACGTCGCAACCGTCGTGCGCGACGGGACCGATCCTCGGACCGACGGGGAGCGGCAACACGCAGGACGGCACGCCGTGCCTCGACATCCCGTCCGGCGCGTACACCCTCGTCAACCTGAGTGCGGGCATCACGCTCAGCCGGGGGCCGATGCTGCATACCCTCACGCTGCGCGCCGACAACCTGCTCGACGAGCGCTACATCGACGCGACCAGCCGGATCAAGTACTTCGCGTACAACCCGGGGCGGAACATCGCGCTCGTGTACCGCGTGCAGTTCTGACCGCTCGTCGTGCTGACG
>DASWUT010000608.1:0-4460 GCA_036401455.1 Gemmatirosa sp.
AGCGCCGCCGTCGGTCCGACCCACGCAGCGTCCCGGGCCGCGGCATCGACCGCAGCCGTTGCGTCGCCCGCGAGCACGGCCGCGAGGTCGACGCCGTTCGGCACGAGCGCGGTCGCGACGTCGACGCGGCGCAGCCCCGCGGGCGCGGGATAGACCGCGTAGGCGACGACCGCGGGGGTCGCAACGCCGGCGGCGCGCAGGCGCTCGCTCGTCGCGAGCTCGACGGGCGCCCGCGTCGGCGGGAAGAACAGATCGCGCCGCACGCGCCGCAGCGCCCCGCCGCGCCAACCGTGGCGCACGACCACCGCGCGCGCCGCGCCGGCCGCGTCCGTGCCGAACGGAACAGCGTACGCGGCCGCGCGGCCGCGCAGTTCGCGCCGTGCCTGGTGGCCCGCCGCGTACGCGTACAGCGTTCCCCACCGGACGAGCACGTCACGGACGACGTCCGCCACGTCGCCGCGGCAAACCACCGTCGCCGTGCCCGGCGGCGGCGGGTCGAGCGCGACGTATCCCGCCGGGACAGCCGGCGCCGTCACGTCCGGGTCACGCGTCGCAGGCGGCGCGACGCGCGCATGCGCGACGGGCCGCGCACCGTCGCCTCACGCGCGCGTGGCGTGCTCGCCCGTCTCGCCGAGCGCGGCGCGTGCGGCGTCCGAGACGGCGGTTCGCGCGGCGAGCGCGTCGAAGTCGAGCCGGTAGGCCGGTGCAGCGTCGCCGTCCCCGTGATCGGCGCCGTCGAGCACCGAGCAGAGTGGGACCGGCGCGTCGCCGAGCGTGCCGCGCAACGCGCGCCGGAGCGCGTCCGAGAGGAGGATCTCTCCCGGACCGGCCGTGTCGCACAGCCGGCTCGCCTGGTTGACCGCGTCCCCGATCACGGTGAATTCGAGCCGCCGCTCGGAGCCGATGTTGCCGGCGAACACCTCGCCGCACGCGAGCCCGATGCCCATGCGCAGCGTCGGGCGCCCGCGCAGGGTGCGGTCGCGATTGAGCGCGCCGAGCGACTCGTGCATCGCGACCGCGGCGCGGAGCGCGCGGTCCGCGTCGTCGGGCGAACGCTCGGGGGCGCCCCACTGCGCCATCACGCAGTCGCCGATGAACTTGTCGAGTGTGCCGCCGTGCCGGAACACGCACTCCACCATCGCGGACAGAAACTCCGAGAGCGTCGCGGCGACGTCGTCCGGGGTCATCGTCGCGGCGAGGCGGGTGAAGCCGCGCAGGTCGGCGAACAGAACTGCGACCGTGCGCCGCTCGCCGCCGGGGACCGCAGGCGCGTCGCTCGCCGCGATGCGCGCCGCCACCGGCGGCGCGAAGTAGCGCGCGAAGTTCTCGCGTGAGACGGCCTCGCGCCGCACCCGCTCGGCAAGACGCGCATTCTCGAGCGCGGCGGCCGCGACGCCGGCGAAGGCGGTGAGGAAGTCCAGATCCGCCTCGGAGAACGCGCGTACCGGGTCGGCGCTGTCGAGGTAGAGCGCGCCTAACGGGGCACCGTCCGCGGCGAGCAGCGGCGCGCACATCGCCGAGCGCACGCGCTGGCGCAGCACGCTCTGGCCGCCGAAGCGCGGGTCGGCCGCGGCATCGACCGAGAGCAGCGCCGCGCGGCGGCCGAGCGCGGCGCGCGCGATCGAGCGGGGCAGGGGAACGGCGCCCGACGCCGTGAGGTCCGCGCCCCACCGGTCGCGGGCGACGGCGGGAACGAGCGCGACCTCCGCGGCCGCGTCGTGCGACGTGGCGGCCTGCGGATCGTCGGCGTAGCTCACCGCCCGGAACACCGCCGCCCGGTCCGCGTCGAGCGTGCGGAGGGCGGCCGTCACGACGCGCTCGTGCACCGCCGCGGGATCGATCGCGCCGCCGAGCGCCTTGGCGGCCTCGAGCAGGAGCGCGAGCCGCCGCGCGGTGAGCTCGTGCGGTGCCGCCGCTCCGCGCTCGGCGAGGATCGGCGGCTCGGCGGCGACCTCGGGGGCGCTCGGCGGGGCCGCGTCGCGAGCGGACACGCCCGATGCGGCCGCCACGCCCGCGACGTTGGCAAGGCCTGCCGCTGGTGGCGCGACCGGCGCCACCGCCGGGCCCGGAGGGCTGAACACCGGGATCTCGGACGTCTCACGCTCCACCCGCAGCGCGACGACGCCGAACGTCACCGTGTCGCCCGCGCGCAGCCGCGCCGTCTGCACGCGCAGGCCGTTACGGAACGTGCCATTGCGCGAGCCCAGGTCGTGGACGACGAGGTGGTCGCGGGCGCCGATCAGCTCCGCGTGGCGCCGCGACACCGTCGGATCGTCGAGCGGCAACGCGCACTCCGCCGCGCGCCCGACGACGAGCGCGCCGCCCTCGGCCAGCGCGGTGAGCCGCACGCCCGCGGCGTCGGCGAGAAAGAACGGCATCGCGTGAAATTACGTCGTCGCGCCCGGCGCTGGAGCGAGCCCCGCAGCCGCCGCCGCGCGCCGCACGCGACCGATCGCCGTCAACATCGCGCGCGCCTTGTTCTCCGTCTCGTCCCACTCGCGCCCGGGGTCCGAGTCGTAGACGATCCCCGCGCCGGCCTGGACGCTCGCCTCGCCCCCCGCGATCACGCATGTCCGGATCGTGATCGCGAGGTCCATCCGCCGGTCGCCCGCCGCGACGTACCCGACCGCGCCGGCGTACGGACCGCGCCGCTCGGGCTCCAGTTCGTCGATGATCTGCATCGCGCGCACTTTCGGCGCTCCAGTCATCGTCCCCGCCGGGAACGTCGCCCGAAACACGCCGAGCGCAGAGGCGTCGTCCGGCAGCCGTCCCTCGACCTGCGAGACGATGTGCAACACGTGCGAGTATTTCTCGACCTGCATCAAACTCGTGACCACGACGCTGCCGTACTCCGACACGCGTCCGACGTCGTTGCGGCCGAGGTCGACGAGCATGACGTGCTCGGCGCGCTCCTTCTCGTCGGCGAGCAGGTCGGCCGTGAGGTGCGCGTCCTCTTCTGGCGTGCGGCCCCGCGGCCGCGTCCCGGCGATCGGGCGCACCGTCACGTGCGGCCCGTCCGCCGCCGGCCCCACGCGCACGAGCAGCTCCGGCGAGCAGCCGACCAGCTCCACGCCGTCGAGCGCGAGGTGGAGCATGTACGGCGACGGGTTGAGCACGCGGAGCGCGCGGTAGAGCGCCGCCCCGTCGAAGTCGTGCGGCACGCGGATGCGCCGCGCGAGTAGCGCCTGAAAGCAGTCGCCGGCGCGCACGTACTCCCGGATCCGCTCGACGTTCGCCTCGAACCGCTCGCGCGTGATCGTCGACGTCCCCGTCGCGGGCGGCGCCGCCGGGTCGAAGTCGAGCGGCGGCAGCGCGGCCGGCGCCCGCAGCCGCGCGACCGCCGCGTCCAGTCGGCCTACCGCGTCGCCGTGCAGCGTACGGAGCGCCGCCGAGTCTCCGGCGACGGCGTCCGGCACGGGAACGCCGGTCACCACCCGCGCCTGCGCGCGCAGGTTGTCGATGACGACGAGCACGTCGGTGAAGATCCAGAGCGCGTCCGGCGCGCGCACGCCGCGCGGCGGGGCGTTGGGCAGCCGCTCGATGTGGCGCACGACGTCGTAGGCGAAGTATCCGACGCCACCGCTCCAGAACGGGCCGAGCTCGGGCAGGTCGACCGGGCGAAACTCGGTGAGGCGCGACTGCAGGTCGGCGATCGGGTCGTCGGGGGTGTGCGCGCCACCCCAGCCCGACGCCGGCGTCCACGTTTCGACCACTCCGTCCGTGAGCCGCCACGCGCCGCGCGGCTCCGAGCCCATGTACGTGTACCGCGCCCACGTTTCCCCGCCTGCCGGCGCGCTCTCGAGCAGGAACGCGAACGGCCCCTGGCGCAGCTTCGCGAAGGCGCTCACCGGCGTGTCACCGTCGAGCAGGATGTCGCGCCAGACCGGAACGAGCGTGTTCGGAGCGGCGAGGGCCTGAAAAGCGTCGAAGGACACGAACCGGCGTGCTGGGAGGTGAGCGGGAGCGACTGCGGAACCGACTCTCGGGGATACTACAGCGGCGGATGCACCCGATGGGACCGTGCTCGCCGACCGGCGGCGGCCGACGTCCGACTAGACTGCAGCATGCCCGCGCCGTTCCGCCGTCCGCTCGCCATCCTCGCGGCTCTGCTCGCCGCCGCCGTCGCCCACGCCCAACCGGCCGCGCCGACGGCGTGGAACGACACCGCGACCGTCGCCCTCATCGCGCGCGCGCAGCAGGTGCGCGCGCGCCAGCTCGCCGACACGGGCTTCCGCGACTACAGCGCCGTCGCCCGCGGCACGCTCACCTTCCTCGGCCAGCTCGGCGACTGCCTGCCGCCGCGCGTCGTCCAGGCGACCCAGATCGCGACGCAGGTCTACTGGCACGCGCCCAACGTCAGCAAGCAGATCGTCGTCGGCGAGCGCGACACCACCGTCCTGCCCACCGACAATCAGTTCTACCGCGACCGCTTCGGCATCGTCCAGAACGAATTCCCCGAC
>DASWUT010000609.1:0-5785 GCA_036401455.1 Gemmatirosa sp.
ACCGCCCCGGGCCGCTCTGAGCGGCCCGGGGCGGCGGCGCAGCATGCGCCACCACAGCCACGACCGCGCCGTCGCAAGGGAGCACTGCTTTTTGGGATGCGAGCCGGACGGCTAGGGTGTTGTCGTTCGGGCGAGCATAGGCGCAAGACCGGCAGACGATCTTGTCAGCCGCTACCAGGCGGGAGCATGTAACCGCGCCGCGTCGCCGCAAGCGGGCGCCGCAATCGTGACGGAGCTGGCCCGCTGCTCCAGAACCGGCATATCGTTAGGCACCACGCTCTGCCATGGCGAGGCAGATCGGTGACACGGGCCAGCTGAACATGAGCACAATCTCTTTAGAGGCCGTTTTGCTCTGTTGAAACCTTCAGCGGGTCCGCCTCAGGATCATGAGGTTGTGGGTGAGAACGCGGAGCAGGACCTCGCGCCGTTGCGCGCGCGGGCGGCGGCTCGTGAGTGCCGACCCGAGGCGACGTTTGTGGCGCGAGAAGACGCTCTCCGCGTGCCACCGCTGGCCGTACAGCGCGCGCGGGAAGCGCCGGCGCAGGGCGCGGCGCTCCGGGGTGCGCGGCCAGCGCCGCCCCGTGTTGCGCCGGTTGAGCGCGATCACCGACCTGGTAATGCCTAACGTCCGGCAGAGCCGGTGGTTGTGCTCCGCGTCATAGCCGGCGTCGCCGAGCAGCGTGCCCGGGGCGAGCAGGCGCGCGGCCTGCCGCACGGCGGCCGGGAGCTGCGGCGAGTCCTGGCTCGGGCCGCGCGTCACGACGGCGCCCGCGATCAGGTGCGTGCGCACGTCGGCGACGGCGGTGAGCTTCGGCCAGTGGCGGCGCCGGCGACCGCGCAGCGGCCCGCGCCGGTCGACGAAGTGAGCGCTCACGTGGTGCCGTTCGAGGCCCGTCGCGTCGGCCGTGACGACCCCGCCGGGCGCGGTGAGCCCCGTGGCCGCGGCCTGGCGAAAGCACGCGGCTTGGAGGGCCGCGAACGTGGCCGCGTCCAGCCGGCGGGCCGCGTAGCACAGCGTCGAGTAGTGCGGGACTTGCGGGAGCCGGAGCGCGCGGCGCAGCTCGGCCCACTCGGCGACTAGCGTGACCACGCCGCGGTAGTCTGTGCGCAGGAAGTGCTTGAGCACGAGCAGGGCGAAGAGCTGGGCCTGCGTGTAGTCGTGCCGGCTCGTGCGCGCCGCGTACCGCGGGAGCGCCTCGTCGCCGACGGCCAGGGCCGTGCGCGCGAGCCGCACGGCCGACTTCGTCATCTCGCGCATCCGACCACCTCTCGACGGAACCGCCCCACAGCGCATCAGCCAGGCCAACCCGTCAGGTTTTCAACAGAGCAAAACCGCCTCTTAGATGTATAGCAACGGGGTATCATGAAAGATCCACAGAAGCCAGGAATCCTAATCCCGACGTGGTTCAACGTGCTGTGGGGAGTTTTCCTGGGAGTGATTGCCGTGACGACACGCGCAGCCCAAACAGGGGAAACGGCTGGCGACGTACTCACGGGTAAACGGCTGATTGTCACAGTCGTCACGATCGCAGCATCGACTTTGATGACGGTGCTGCTCAGTGGCCTCTGGCGAAAACGCAATTACTGACGGTTTCACAACGGGCGTAGCCGTCGGGGGTAGCAGCGGTGCATGAAGCCACTGGTCACGGACGAGCTGTGGGGCCTCGTCGAACCGCTGCTCCCGAGGCGCCGCGCCCACGCCAAGGGAGGCCGGCCGTGGGTCGACGACCGCGCCGTCCTCACGGGCATCCTCTTCGTGCTCCGCAGCGGCATCCCGTGGCGGATGCTGCCGCCGGAGATGGGCTGCGGCTCGGGCGTGACGTGCTGGCGGCGGCTGCGCGAGTGGCAACGCCGAGGCGTATGGAAGCGGCTGCACCGCGTCATGCTCGACCGGCTCGCGGCGGCGGACCAGATCGACTGGACGCGGGCGGCTCTCGACTCGAGGAGCTTGCCCGCGAAAAAAGGTTCATCCGGCATTACCGGGAAACGCTGCGCGGATTTTGAGGAAGAAGTAGGCGTCGTCGCGGTAGCCGTAGGCCATGCGCTTCAGGACCTTGATCTTGTTGTTCACGCCCTCCAGCACGCTCGTGTGCAGCGGCCAGCGGCAGTGGGCGAGGATGCCGGGCAGGTAGGGTTTGAGCCGCTCCGCGAAGCGCACCAGCGGTGCCAGCCCGCTCTCGACGGCGCGCTGGTACCACCCGTCCCAGAAACGGCGCGCTGGTACCACCCGTCCCAGAAGCGGCGCGCCGCCCAGGGTGCGCGATAGCGCCAGAGCTGTTTGAGATCCTCTTTGAGGACGTAGACGGTCAGGAGCGCCTGGTTCGCCTGGAGCAGCTCGCGGAGCCGCACGCGGTCGGCGGGGCGCGTGAGGTGGGCGCGGTTGCGCAGCAGCAGCCAGCGCGCGCCTTTCAGCACCCGCCGGTCGGCGGTCGTGCGCCGGTTCTCGGGGGCGGCGCGCGCGATGCGATTCGTCTCGTCGACGCGCACGCGGTCGACGCCCTCGTGTCCGTACTTGGCGACGACGTGGAACAGGTCGTACACGAGCGCCACATGCGGGCACTGCGCCCGCACCTCGGCCGCGAACGCGCCGTTCATGTCGATCACCACCGCCTCGAGCGCCGCGCGGCCCTCGGCGCCCAGCAACTCGAAAAAGGGGCGCACGTCGGCCCGCCCGCTGCCGCGGCCCACCCACAGCACCCGGCGCGTCTGCGGCTCCAGCGCGACCGTGGCGTAGCGCTGGCCGCGCTGCAGCGCGAACTCGTCGAGGGCCACCGTGCGCACCCCCGCCAGGGAGGCCGTGTCCACGGGCCCGAGCCGGGCGGCCAGCGCGCGGGCGTCGATCTGCTTCACCGTGTCCCACCCCAGGTGGAACCAGGAGGCGACGTGCTGGACCGGCAGCACCTGGCAGAGCCGGGCGACGCTCTCGGCGAAGCGCGTCGTCATGCGCGCGTACCGCGCCAGCCACGGCACCGCTTCCACCGTCGGCCCACAGCGCGGGCACGTGAGGCGAGCGCGGGGCACGACGAGCCAGGTGTCGGCGTCGAGGATGGGCAGGTCGCGCACCCAGCGCGAGGTCACCTCGTGCACCTCGGCCACGGCCTGCCCACACCGGCTGCAGTGGCGCATCGCGTCGGGCGCGGGGGCGAGCGCCAGCACGATGCGCGCGGGCCGCTCGGGCGCAGGCGCATCCTCGCGCGTGACACCGACCAGCACGAAGCCCGGCCAGCCGCCCAGCAACGCCGTGATTGAACCGCCCCGGCCTGCCCGGAGCCTCGATTATTTGAGCGTTCCGGGCACGACTAACGGAACGGCCCGGATTCCAAATCGGGCCATACGGCGGTATACCGTCGCGCGGCTAACGCCGAGGGTGGCCGCAGCGCGCGTGGTGTCGCCGCCGCACGCGTCCAATACCGCTGTGAGGCGTCGCCGCGCGAACTCGGTTTCCGCGTCATCCGCCACCTCGCCCGCGGCGGCCGCCATTCTGTCAGGGTCGTTCGACCGCGTCGTGTCCTCGCCGGCGCGGCCGGCGAGGACGAACGCCGTGCCGATTGCATCCACGTGACGTCGTGCCCGGTGGCGCGCGTCCCCAGCGCTCGGCGCCATGTGGGGCAGGATCGCCCGGACCGTCGCCGCGTCGACGCACCCGCCCGGGCTCCACGCGAGCGCGCGTTCGACCGCGTGCCGGAGCTGCCGCACGTTGCGCGGCCACGCGTGCGCTTGCAGCAGGCCCAGCGCCTCGGGGCTGAACTCGACGACCGATGCACCCACCACGGGGCGGTTCGCCGACCCGACGTGGCGGGGCGTGGTGGCTGTCGCGTCCGCGGCCGCGGCCGCGAAGTGCATCACTAAAGCCGGGATGTCCTCCCGGCGCGCGGCCAACGGTGGCACGTCGAGCACCACCCCGCCTAGCCGCTCGGCCAGGTCCGCGCGGAACCGCCCGGCGCGCACCAGCACCTCGATGTTCTCGTTCGTCGCCGAGACGAGGCGGAAGTCGCTCCGGCGGTCGCGGGCGGCACCGACGGGCCGGAACTCGCGCAATTCGACGGCGCGGAGGAGCTTGGCCTGTGCGCCTAACGACAGCGCGCCCACCTCGTCGAGGAATGCGGTGCCGCGGTCGGCCTCGGCCAGGTAGCCTGGGCTGTCGGCGACCGCGCCGGTGAACGCGCCGCGGACGTGGCCGAAGACGGCCGACTCGAAGAGGGCATCACCGACCGCGCACACGTTGAACGCGACCAGTCCACCCAACCGCCGGCTCGCGACGTGGAGCCCGCGCGCGACCAACTCCTTCCCCGCCCCGGTCGGCCCCGTGATGAGCACGGGCAGCGCCGAGGGTCCCAACCGCGCGATCGCCGCCCGGAGGTGACGCATGGGACGCGAGTCCCCGAGTAGGATCGCCGCGAGGCTGCGTTCGAGGGTAGTGTCGAGGGCGCCGTCCACCACCGGGTGACGCACCTGTGGCGGCGCGTCTCGGCCGTCGTCGACCTGCCACGGCGCGTGACGGGGCTCGTCCATGGGCCGCGATCGGGGCAAGAACCCAGCCCTGCCGCGCGACGTGGAATCGCCGGTCATGGGGCCCCCGCGCCCGACCGGCGCTCGTATGGTCGGCTGATGCCCTCGGCGTCTGCGTCGGTGCGCACGATATGAGGCGTGAGGAAGAGAAAGAACTCCGTGTCGTTCAGCTGCCGCGTAACGTGCCCGAACAGTCCGCCTAACAGCGGGATGCTCGAGAGCACGGGGATGCCGTTCTGCGACGCCTGGTGTTCGCGGTCCATGAGCCCACCGAGCACGACCATCTGGCTGTCGCGAACCAGGAGCACCGTTTGCACGGTGCGCGTCGAGATCACGGGCGCGTTGAACTGCTGCTGCGCGGTGGCCGCGCTGACCTCCTGCGTCACTGCGATCGAGACGTAGCCGTCGCCACTAATCGTCGGTTTGACGGTGAGCTTGGTGCCGACCTCGCGGTATTGCACGACCTGGTCGCGCGCCGAGTTGTCTGTCGGCAGCGCGCGGGACACCTGCACGAATGGCTGCTGGCTACCGACGAGGATCTCCGCCGCTTCGTTGTTGGCCGCGAGCACGACGGGCCGCGCGAGGATCCGCGCCTCGCCACGCGAGGCTGCGGCGCTCAGCGTGGCGTCGAACTGGATGTGGCCGACGGTGCGCATGATCCGAAGTGCAAAGTCCCCAAGGCCGACGCCGGCGGGGGTGAGGTTCGCCCCAGCGGTCACGCCGGTCACGCCGGATGTCTGCGGCACGGTGGTCTGCGGCACCGTCCCGGTGATCCCGAGGTCGAACGCGCGGCTCTTGCTGATCTCCGCGATCACTACTTCGATGAGCACCTGCAGCGGGCGCACGTCGAGCTCGTGGACCGCCGCCTGCACGAGCTCCGCATCTCCGCGGCTCGCACGCACGAGCAGCGCATTCGTGCCCGGGTCGGGGATGATCGTCACCTCGCCGGCGAACGCGGCGGCGCGGCCCGCCACGCCGGCGACGGCCTGCATACCAGCGGCGGGGGCCGCCCCGGTCGGCGCGCCCGGGGCCTGCTGGCCCGCGCCTTGGGCGCTACCTAGAGGGCTCCCTGGGCCCGGCACGGAGGATGGCGTGTACGGCGGGATATTTCCGAGTTGCTGGCCAAGGGTGGGCGCATAGCCAGTCCCGTAGCCGCCCCGGACATTCCCGGGTTCACCGAGCGCGGAGGCGCGCCCGTACAGGGCGTTCACCGTGGCAGCGACGTCGGCGGCCCGGGCGTGCCGGAGGTGGATGACGAAGAGCTCCGGCGCCCCCC
>DASWUT010000610.1:0-3679 GCA_036401455.1 Gemmatirosa sp.
CGTCGACGGGGCGATCCACGCGGTCGGGGTGCTGCACCGCGGCGCGCGCGCCGCGGTCGAATTCGCGGGCGACGCCGACTTCCTGGCCGGCACGGGGCGCCCGCTGCTTCGCCCCGTGCTTCGCGTCGACGGCGTCGTGCGCGAGCTCGGCGGCGACGGCGGGGGGATCGCGTGGGAGCGCGCGATGCACTGGCTGCCGACGTTCACGTCGACGGTGGCCGACGCCGTGGTCGTGCGCGGAACGATCTTCGCGCCGCATGGCCGCGACGCCGACCTGTCCGGCGCGGTCTACACGATCGCCGTCGAAAACCGCGGCCCGTCCCCGATCGACGTCGAGCTGTCGCTCGAAGGCGCGCTCGGCCACCGCCAGCTGCGCGTCCGATCGCCGCGGCCATTCGACGACGTGCCCCGGGTGCACCGCGCCGCCGACGACGTGCTCGTCTTCGAGGGCGCGGCGCTGCCGGGCCTCGTCGCGTTCGCGCTCGGCGTCGACGGCGACGCGCAGGTCGAGATCGATCAGGAAGCCGACGGCGTGACGCCGCGATACGCGCTCCGCCGTGCGTTCCGCGTCGACCGCGGAACGACGCAGCAGGCCGCGTTCTACCTCGCGGCCGGGCCCGAGCGCGACGGCGCGCAGGCCACGGTCGCGGCGATGCGACGCCGGGGCTGGCGCGAGCTGCTCGCGCGCACGCGCGACGCGCTCCGCGACCTCGAGCAGACGACCGGCAATCGCGCGATCGATCGGCTGCTCAACCGCAACCTGCTTTTCGCGTACTTCTACGGCTGTGGCCGCGCGCTCGACGACGCGCACTTCTACTTCGCGCGCACGCGCTCGCCGGCCCATGCGCAGGGCGTGACGGTGCGCGACTGGGAGGCACTCACCTGGACGCTTCCCGCCGTGCAGCTCGCCGACCCGGGGCTCGCGCGCGAGCTGCTGCTACGCGCGTGCGAGCTGCATGGATACGCGCCAGGCGAGGGCGTCCGATACCTGGACGGAACGCTGTTCGAGCCCGGCTTCTCGCTCGAGGGCGCGGCCGCGTACGCGCTCGCGGCGGACCGCTACGTACGCGACACGAACGACGACCAGGTGATCGAGGAGGGCGTGCTGGCCGACACGCTCTACGCAGCCCACGACGACATCGCGGCTCGCCGCGACGAGCGGCAGCCGCTCTACTCGACCGCGGTCGGCGTCTCGGGCGAGCCGGTCGCGTACCCGTACACACTGCACGGCAACGCGGTCGTGGCGCAGGCGCTGGCCGTGTTTCGCCGTACGCTCGATGAGGAAACGGCCAAGTCGGTCGAGGACCCCGAGGCGGTTCGCGCCGCGCTCGCGCGGCAGTTCTCGGTCGAGCGGGCGGGGAAGTCGCTGTTCGCCGCGTCGATCGACCTCAAGGGAGCGAGCGCGGACCGTGACGATCCGGTCGCCTCGGCGCTCTGGCTCCCGCTCTACGACGCGCTGGAGCGCAACGACTCCACGTATCGGCGCACCGCGCGTTCGTTAGGCACGGAGCACGCGGGCGCGTTCGCCGCGCAGGTTGCGCGTCTGCTCGGGCCGGACGCGCCGCAGATGTTGCAGTGGCTACGCCGCGCGCCGCTCGATCACGGCGTGGCCGCGGAGTTCGTCGACGAGGATGGCCGCGCGACGGGCAACGGCGGGGATGCAGCGCTTTCCGGGCTGCTCGCGGCCACCGTGTGGCACGCCGTGCACGTGCTCGGCATCACGCCGTAATCGGGTTGCCTCTTCAACGGCTCGCGGCTACGTTCGATCGACCGCGCGGGAATAGCTCAGTTGGTAGAGCACAACCTTGCCAAGGTTGGGGTCGCGGGTTCGAGTCCCGTTTCCCGCTCTCGAACGTAGCGCGGGCGTCCACTCGGGACGCCCGCGCTCGTCGTTGCTGTGAGTGTCCGCGTCGCGTTCGCGGCGTGGTCCGCGGATCGCCCGGATGGCGAAATCGGTAGACGCATGGGTCTTAAAAACCCTGGCCCTCTGGGCGTGCGGGTTCGAGTCCCGCTCCGGGCATGACGCAGGGGGCCCGCGACGTTCGCCGTCGCGGGCCCCCTGTGTACGTGTCTGGATTCGGTCCGCGCACCGCGACCGCGCCGGTGCGAGCGTGGCGATCACAGGCTGCGATCAGAACGGCAGGTCGTCGTCGTCGATCGCCGAGCCTAACGGCGCGGCGTCGAAGCGTGGCTCGGCGGTCGCGGACGCAGCGCCGGCGCGCGGACGCCGGGTCGAAGCACCCGCGCCACGCGGCGCGGGGGTCGCAACCGCGGCCGGGACTTCGGCCGCCTCGCCCGGGCGCGGCGGCCAGACCACGCCGTCGCAGCTCCGGTCGCGGCACTTGAAGTCGGGCGCCTTCGGGTTGCGCTTGGTCAGGCGGTTGTCCCACATGCGGCCGCTGCACTTCGGGCACGCGGGCTCCTCGCCAGTCGATCCTGCGGCCGACGCCGCGAACTCCTCCTCTGCGACCTCGACCGGCTCGGGCGTGGCGACCGGCTGCCGTGCGGCAGACGTGCGGCGGGTGTCGGCCGCGGCACTCCGCCGCGCATCGGCCACGGCGGGGGCGTCGACGGGCCGGGCAGCCTCCGGGCCGTCGACGACGACCCAGTTCGGCTCGCGGTCGTTCAGCTCGTGGCCGATGCCGAACCGCACCGCCGCACGCGCGAGGGCGTCGTTCGCGGCCGTCTTGTAGTCCGGTCCGGTGCCGACGTCCTCGCGGATGACGCCGAGGATTTGGAGGCGCGCCTTGAACGCGCACTCCTGTGCTTCGCCGGCGCGCGCCGGCAGCGGCGGCAGCAGCTCGAGCGTGAGGTCCCATTCGCCGGGTACGACCCGGTCGAGGCGCTCGCGGACGGCGTTCGCGCCGGGGTGCGCGACGTAGCGCACGTACCAGGCGCCGTCACGGGCGACCGGGCCGCCGTCCTGCCGCCAGGCGGTGGCGTCGGCATCGAGCGGGGCGGCAAGCGCGGACCAGAGGTTCGGCTTGTCGAGGGAGGTGGGGGCGTCGTGGCGTGCAATCATGCGACTCTCGTCCGTCCAGTCTGAGGCTGCCCCGGTCGAGGGGGCGTGAGGTGAACCGCTACCGCGCGGAACGTGTGCGTCGGGTGCCGGCCGCCGCGCGCGACGTGCACCCCGAGTGCGACCCAGCGGTCGCGTGGCCATCGTCAGCGCCGGCGCGTGATCTCCGCGCGCTGAGCCTTGAGCTCGGCGTGGACGTCGCGCACGGCGATGCAGGTCGCACCGTGCACGCAGTACCAACCGTGGCGATCGAAGAAGACGAGATGCACGGTCGAGGTGCCGGCCACCTGCTCGTCGACACGGTAGAGCTGCTCGACGCAGGTGCTCGGACCGCACCGCGCGCAGGGATCGAGCGCCTTGATCCGCACGAGGCGCGTTGCCGCACGCGGATCGACGACCGGCGTGCGCGCGAGCCGCGTCGGCTTCGCCGCGGCGCGCGCGGTCCGCGGCCGCTTCGCCGTCGCGTGCTTCACGACGGCGCGCTTCGTCGCAGGGGCGTGCTTCACAGGGGCGTCCTTCACAGGGACGTGCTTGAGGGAGGCACTCTTGACGGCCGCAGCCGGACGCGGCGCCGGGGTTGTTCCGGCCGCCTGCTTCGGCGCTGGCTTCGCGGATGCAGCCTTCGCCGCCACATGCTTTGCCGGCGGCGGCTGCGGTCGT
>DASWUT010000611.1:0-4436 GCA_036401455.1 Gemmatirosa sp.
TCTCAATACACGGAAACTTCACCATGACCGACGTCAAGCGGAAGCGCCGGCGCGCCGCCCCGGCGGGCATCGCGCCGAGCGAGCCCGAACGGGACATCCTCGACCAGTACCTCTACGAGGTCAGCACCTACCCCCTGCTCAAGGGGGACGAGGAGATCCAGCTCGCCCGGAAGATCCGCGCCGGCGACCCGGACGCGCTCCAGGAGCTCGTGAAGCGCAATCTCCGCTTCGTCATCTCCGTCGCCAAGAAGTACCAGAACCGCGGCCTGCCGCTCATCGATCTCATCGGCGAGGGGAACGTGGGGCTGCTCACGGCGGCGCGAAAGTTCGATCCCGACCAGGGCGTGAAGTTCATCTCGTACGCCGTGTGGTGGATCCGTCAGGCGATCCTGTCATCGCTCGCGCGCCAGGGGCGCACGGTGCGCGTGCCGCTCAACCGCACCGCCGACCTCTCGCGCATCATCAAGGCGTCCGAGATCCTCCGCCAGAAGCTCCGCCGCGAGCCGTCGCCCGAAGAGCTCTCGCAGCTCACCGGGCTGTCGGTCGACGTCGTGCAGTCGCTCGCCGCGCTCAACACGGGCGACGTGCGCCTCGACGCGCCGATGGACCCGGAGGGCGACCGCTCGCTCATCGAGCGCTTCGTGGCCGACGAGATGCCGGACACGGAGGAGGAGGCGATGAACCGCTTCCTCACCGACGAGATCGACGCCGCGCTCAACACGCTCCCGCCGCGCGACGCGAAGGTGCTCCGCCTCTACTTCGGCCTCGAAGGCGGCCGCGAGCACACGCTCGAAGAGATCGGCTCGCTGCTCGGCGTCACACGCGAGCGCGTCCGCCAGCTGCGCGACCGTGCGCTCAAGCGCCTGCGCGAAGGCGACGTCGGTCGCGCGCTCGGCTCCTTCGCCGCGTAACGGCGCGTAACGGCGCGTAACGGCGCGTAACGGCGCGTCCGACTCGCCGATGGCGGGTCTGGCACGGGGGTGGGTGCCGCGGAGGGGTCCGCGCAGCGCCCGCCCCCGCGTCGTGTCGTCGACGACGGGTTCGACGACGACTGCGACTACTACCCGTGCACGGCACCGCGCGATTAGTTCCGCGGGTCCGCCCACCTTCGCCGCCGCGCATGATTCAGCTCAAGAACGTCTACAAGGCTTTCGGCCCGAAGGAGATCCTGCGCGGGTTCACGCTCGACGTGCCCGACAACGAGACGGTCGTCATCATCGGCTACTCGGGGACGGGCAAGAGCGTCGCGATCAAGCACATCGTCGGCCTGCTGCAACCCGACCGCGGCGAGGTCTGGGTCGACGGACAGCGCGTCGACACGCTGCCGCGCAAGCAGCTCTATGCGCTGCGGGCAAAGATCGGCTACGTCTTCCAGTTCGCCGCGCTCTTCGACTCGCTGTCGATCGGCGAGAACGTCGCGATGGGCCTTCGCAAGCAGGGCGGCCTCACCGAAGGTGAGATCCGGTCGCGCATCGCGGAGGCGCTCGACCTCGTCGACCTGCCGGGCGTCGAGCACCGCTTCCCAGCCGAACTGTCGGGCGGCATGCGGAAGCGTGTCGGGATCGCGCGCTCGATCGCGCTCCGCCCCAAGTACCTGCTCTACGACGAGCCGACGACCGGACTCGACCCGGTGACGAGTGCGGTGATCGACGAGCTGATGGTGCGCATGCGCGAGAAGCTCGGCGTCACGGGCGTCGTGATCACGCACGACATGCGGAGCGCATACACGGTGGGCACCCGCATCGCGATGCTCTACGAGGGACGCGTGCGGTGGCAGGGCACGATCGACGAGATCCAGCACACGACCGACCCGGTGGTGCGCCAGTTCATCGAGGGGAAGCCGACGCTCGACGACGGCGACGCCGACCCGACCGCGCCGACCTCGGGGCGGACAGGCACCGCAGGGGCCGACGCGCTCGCCGATACGGACGGGGCGGGGCAGGCGGACCGCGAGGCGGACCGCGAGACCGACCGCGCAGCCGCGTGACCGGACGATGAACTGCGGCGGCGCGCGCGAGGAGGTGTCAGCGGGCGGGATCGTCTTCCGCTACGAGCGGACGGACATGGGCGCGTTGCGGCCGGTGTTCCTCCTGATCCGGGACAGCTACCGCAACTGGGGGTTCCCGAAAGGACACCTGGAAGCCGGGGAAGGCCCGCAGTGCGCTGCGGTGCGTGAGGTCGCAGAGGAAACGGGGCTCGACGGCCTCGTCGTGCACGGCGAGATCGCGACGATCGACTGGTACTTCCGCTTCCGCGGGCGACTCGTGCACAAGGTGTGTCACTTCTTCCTCATGCGCACCGACTGTGCAGCCACCTGCCCGCAGCGCGAGGAGGGGATCACCGCGTGCCGCTGGGCGCCATACGAGGAGGCGATCACGCTCGTGAGCTACGCGAACGCACGGCTCGTGTTGGAGCGGGCGCACGTGATGGTGCAGGCCGCGGCGGCCGCCGCGGAGTGCGCCGCGGCGCGTGAGGCGGCGTGCTCGGCGGATGACGAGCCGGGGCCGAACGGCACGCGTGACAGCATGCGCGAGCTGCTGCCCGGCGTTGTATCTCGCGGGCGCTTGTGATTATTTTCACAAACTCGCGGGACGACGCCTCCGGCGCCTCGCGACCGACCGATCACACCGCGGCAGTCGCTCGTCTGGACGCCGCCAACACTATCTGACGCCCCCTGGGGCTCTTCGCGCGACGTCGACGTCATGGCCACCGAAACGACCCTCCGCCCCGGCGAGATCAAGGACATCCTGCTTCGCGAGATCGAAGCGGCCGACCTGCAGGCGCTCGACGTCGAGGAGGTCGGGACGGTGCTCGAGGTGCGCGACGGCATCGCGCGCGTCTACGGGCTGCAGCGGGCGATGGCCGGCGAGATGCTCGAGTTCACCTCGAGCGAGACCGGCAAGGCCGTCACCGGCCTCGCGCTGAACCTCGAAGAGGACAACATCGGCGCAGTCATCCTCGGCGACTACCTCACGCTGAAAGAAGGCGACGAGGTCCGCACGACGGGTCGCGTGCTTGACGTGCCGGTCGGCCCGTCCCTCATCGGCCGCGTGGTCGATCCGCTCGGCCGCCCCATCGACGGCGGCCCGCCGCTCGACACGACGATCACGCGCAAGGTCGAGAGCCCGGCTCCCGGCATCATCGTGCGGCAGCCCGTGAAGGAGCCGCTGCAGACCGGTATCAAGGCGATCGACGCGATGATCCCGATCGGCCGCGGCCAGCGCGAGCTGATCATCGGCGACCGCGGGACCGGCAAGACGGCAATCGCGATCGATACGATCATCAACCAGAAGGGGCAGGGCGTCATCTGCGTCTACGTCGCGATCGGGCAGAAGGCGTCGACGATCGCGACCGTGGTCGAGCGGCTGAAGAACGCCGGCGCGCTGGAGTACACGATCGTCGTCGCCGCGTCGGCCAGCGATCCGGCACCGATGCAGTACATCGCGCCGTACGCGGGCTGCGCGATGGCCGAGTACTTCATGTACGACGAGGGGCGCCCGACGCTGTGCGTGTACGACGACCTGACGAAGCAGGCGGCCGCGTACCGGCAGATCTCGCTCGTGCTGCGTCGCCCGCCGGGGCGCGAGGCGTTCCCGGGCGACGTGTTCTACCTCCACTCGCGCCTGCTGGAACGCGCCGCGAAGCTGCGCGAGGACGAGGGCGTGGTCGACGGCCACACGATCAAGAAGCCGGGCGGCTCGCTCACCGCGCTGCCGATCATCGAGACGCAGGCGGGCGACGTGTCGGCGTACATCCCGACCAACGTCATCTCGATCACCGACGGGCAGATCTTCCTCGAGGGCGACCTGTTCTACTCGGGCGTGCGTCCCGCGGTGAACGTCGGCATCTCGGTGAGTCGGGTGGGCGGCTCGGCGCAAACGAAGGCGATGAAGAGCGTGGCCGGCCGTCTGCGGCTGGACCTCGCGCAATATCGCGAGCTCGAGGCGTTCGCCGCGTTCGCGTCGGACCTCGACGCGGCGACGCGCCGGCAGCTGGACCGCGGCGCGCGCACGGTCGAGATCCTCAAGCAGCCGCAGTACAGCCCGTACCCGGTCGAGGACCAGGTCATGGTGCTCTACGCCGTGACCAACGGCCTCATCGACGAGATCCCGACCGCGCGCGTGCGCGAGTGGGAGCGCGGCTTCCTCGATTACATGCACGCGCAGGCGCCGCAGGTAGGCGTGGGGATCCGCACCAACAAGGCGGTGTCGAAGGACGCCGAGGCCGAGCTGAAGCGCGCGATCGAGGGCTTCAACCGGATGTTCGGCGGCGCGCCGGCCGCGGCGCCCGCCGCGACGGCGGCGCTCGCGACCGCCGGCGCGGCGCGCTGACGCGGCGCACCGCCTAACGGGAGCCGGGGATGGCGAAAGGCCGCGAGCTGAAGGGGCGCATCAAGTCCGTCGAGAACACGCGCAAGATCACGCGCACGATGGAGA
>DASWUT010000612.1:0-2800 GCA_036401455.1 Gemmatirosa sp.
CGGTCGTCCTGCACGACGTAGATCCCCTCGACCGCATGCTCGACGAGGGTGGCGAAGCGGTCCTCGGCGCGCCGCCGCGCGACCTCGGCGGTGACGCGCGGCGTCGCGTCGGCAACGGCGTACGCGGTCACGTAGTCCTGCCCGAACCCGGGCGCGTGGCCCTCGCCGTGCGCGCGGGCGTGCGCGAGGCCCGGCCCGTCGACGGCCGCCGCGACGAGCGGGCGACGCACGGCCGCGGTGACGTCGGCCCACAGCGCGGTGCCGTCGTGGCGCGTGAGGCGCAGCGCGCGCCACGTCACCGGACGCGCGGGCGGCACGTCGAGCGCGGGGAGTCCCGGCACCGCGTCGTGCACCGGACGGCCCGCGAGTTCGTCGCGCGGCGCGGCGAGCAGTTCCTCCGCGCGGCCGTTGCACCACGTCACCCGCCCCGCGGCGTCGACGAGGAAGATGGCCTCGTCGAGGGCATCGAGGACCCACGCGCTCGCCGGGGCGCGGAGGACCGCTGGCATCGTGGACGCGGCCTGCGAGAGGCGCGCGGGGTCGTTGGAAGTGGTGGTCGGCGAATGCACGAGGTCGGGCGGCGACGGGCGGCAGGAACGGCGTAACATGATGGGTCAGCGAACCCCCGTCACCTGCCGGTCCACTTTCGTTTCGTTGCGCGTGTCTGCATGAACATTTCGTTACGATCGATCGCGTGCGTCGTCGCGTCCGCCGACGCGTCTGCGCGCAACGTCATGCTGCACCATGTCGTGCCACCTGGGGCGCACCACCGTCCCATCGCCGCCGTCGCTGGCACGACCGTTCCAGGCGCGGCCGTTCCTCGCACGGCCGTTCCTGGCGCGACGACCCCTGGCGTCTCGCGCGCGCTGGCCGAGTGGCGCGCGGCGCGTGTGCGCGACGTGCGGTATGCGCTCGCCGTCGACGTCACCGGCCGCGATACGGCGGCGGTGCGCGTGGAGGTGCGCTTCCGGCGCGCGGCCGGCGACGATGCCGTGCTCGACTTCCGCGGCCTGCGCCTAACGGCGGTGTCCGCCAACGGGCGTGCGCTCGCGGCGGCCGGCGCGACGGGCGGTGTCCCTGCCGGCGAGGGGGCGTACGTGTGGGCGGGCGGGCACGTCCGCATCCCGGCCGCGGTGCTGCGGCCGGGCGAGAACGTGCTCGCGTTTTCGGCGGCGGCCGCGGTCGCGCCATCGGGCGCGAGCGTGATCCGCTACCGCGACGCGGCCGACGGGGCGGAGTACCTGTACACGCTGCTCGTGCCCTCCGACGCGCACGCGCTCTTTCCGTGCTTCGATCAGCCGGACCTGAAGGCGCGCGTGTCGCTCACGCTCGCCGTGCCGGCGGGGTGGACGGCCCTGGCCAACGGCGCCGCGACGGACTCAGCGGGCGGCGCAGGCAACGCGGGAACCGGCACGCGCACGTTCCGTTTCGCGGCGACGGCGCCGATCAGCACGTATCTCGTCGCGTTCGCGGCGGGGCCGTGGCGTGGAGTGACGCGCACGGTCGCGGGGCGCGCGATGACGCTCTACGTCCGCCGCTCGCGCGCCCCGGAGGTCGAGGCCGATTCGATTCTCGATGCGAACGGCCGCGCGCTCGCTTGGCTCGGCGACTACTTCGGGCGGCCCTACGCGTTCGGCAAGTTCGACGTCGTGCTCGCCCCGGCGTTCCCGTTCGGCGGGATGGAGCATCCGGGGGCAGTCTTCTACAACGAGGACGGCTTCGTCTTCCGCGAGCGGCCGACCGCGCCGCAGCGCCTCGCGCGCACGGCGACGATCTACCACGAGGTGGCGCATCAGTGGTTCGGCGATCTCGTCACGATGCGCTGGTTCGACGATCTGTGGCTCAAGGAGGGGTTCGCGACGTACATGGCGGCGAAGGTGCAGGACGACCTCGACCCGGCGGGCGGGGCGTGGAAGACGTTCTTCCTGCGCAACGCCCCGGCCGCCGCGGCGGTCGACGCCTCGTTAGGCACGACGCCCGTGTACCAGCCGCTCGACAACCTGGATCGCGCGAAGAGCAATTACGGCGCGATCGTCTACAACAAGGCGCCCGCGGTGCTGCGGCAGCTCGAGGCGGTGGTGGGTCCGCGCGCGTTTCGCGACGGGCTGCGCGCCTACCTCGCCGCGCACGCGTTCGGCAACGCGACGTGGCGCGACCTGCTGGGCGCCGTTGGGCGTGCGGCGGGGCGCGACCTCGGGCCGTTTGGCGACGCGTACATCCAGCGCCCCGGGATCCCGATCATCGAGGCGACGCGCGTTGGGCCGCACGCGGTGCGCGTCGCGCAGCGGCCCGCGCAGCCCGCGCTCTCGGGCGCCGCGCCGTGGCCGATCCGCGCCGAACTGCTCGCCGTGGGCGATGGCGCACCGCCGGCGCGCGTGCCGCTCGCGCTCGATGCGCGGGCGACGACGGTCGCGGTCCCGACCGCGACGGGTGACGCGGTGAAGGGCTCCGCGCGAGAGAGCGCGGCACCAGCGGGCGACAGTGCGGCCGCGCTGCTCTTCCCGAACGCGGGCGATTACGCCTATGCGCTGCCTCTGCTCGACGCGCCGAGCGTGCGGTGGGCCGAGCGGCATCTGGTGCGGGCGGACGTCGCGCTCGCGGGGGACCGGCCGGGCGACGAGGCGCTGCGGCGGGCGCAGCTCTGGGGTGCGTTGTGGGACCTCGCGCGCGAGGGGCGCTACGAGCCCGCGCGGTTCATCGCCGTCGCGCTCGACGCGCTGCCGCAGGAGCGCGACGAGCAGATCGCCGCCTTCGTACTCGCGCGCCTCACGCGCGCGGCGACGCGCTGGCTGGGCCCCGC
>DASWUT010000613.1:0-2517 GCA_036401455.1 Gemmatirosa sp.
GACCGTCCGGGATCCGCTCGACGCACTCGAACGCACCTTGCGGAGCCTGGGTGACGAACTCGCGTTCTTCCGGCGCCGCGCGATCGAAGCGGAGCGGCGGGTGCGCGACGTGCTTGCGCAGCAGGCGCCGGGCGACGGGACAGGCGCGCGTTCCGCCGAGGCCGACCGCGAGCGGATCGCGGCGCTCGAGGCAGAGAACGCCGCCCTGCGCGCGCGCATCGCCGACGCCGCCGAGCGCACGCGGGCGGTCGCGAGCCGGATGCGGTTCGCACGCCAGCAGGACGACGCCGCGGCCGTGGACGGGGTCGCATGACGCGCCGGGTAGGACTCCGATGACGGAGCGGACCTCGGTTCGCGTCCGGATCGTGGGCGAGGAGTACACGGTGCGGAGCGACGCCGAGCCGGAGCACACGCGCGCCGTGGCGGCTCACGTCGACGGCGTGATCTCGCAGATCGTCGCGGCGGGAACGGTGATCGAGTCGCACAAGGTCGCGATCCTCGCGGCGCTGCAGATCGCGGACGAGCTGCTTCGGCTTCGGACCGACGCGTCCGAACGCGACGCGCGGGTACGCGGGCTGGCGGAAGAGGTCGCGCGCTGGCTGCCGCCGGCCCGCCGGGACGGGTCGGCGCCGGGGTGAGCAGGCCGTCGTCGCCGGCTCGCGTTGCCTTTCGTGAACACGGCGCGTAGCTTGGCGGAGCGGCGCCGATCCGTCTATACGCAAGTCACGTCATCACTTACGCCGCTCGCCCCGGATCGCGCGCGCTCGTCGGCGGCGCGGCTTGGTCCTGACGGGGCCGCCGCGCCGGACCGCCGGAATGCAGTCCGACCGCGCGCTCGACGCGCTGCAAATAGAGATCGACATGGCAGAATTTGCGGTCCTCGCCCTCGCGGGCGTGCTCGCGTGCGTGCTCGCGGGCGGCGCATACGTGTGGGGGCGGAATGCGGGCCGGGCCGCAGGCGAGGCCGCCGGACGTGCCGACGAGCGCGCCAAGCAGGTCGCGGCGCAGGCGACGGCCGAGGACGTGTCGCGGCGTGTGGTGGGCGAGGCCGAGCGAGAGGCGGAGCGTCTGAAGCGCGACGCGATCGTCGCCGGCCGCGAGGAGCTGCTGCAGGCGCGCGAGTCGCAGGACGCTGAGGCGCGCAAGCGGCGTGAGGAGCAGGCGCGCGAGGAGCGGCGGCTGCAGGAGCGCGCCGGCGACCTCGAGCGGCGGGCGGACGCGGTCGAGCAGAAGGATCGGGACATCGCGCGCCGCGCGAGCGAGATCGGCCGGCGCGAGAAGTTCGTCACCGATCGGCAGAGCGACCTCGAGCGGTCCGAGCAGGACGCGGCGCGGCGCCTCGAGGAGCTCGCCGGGCTCTCGGCCGAGGACGCGAGAGCCGAGCTGATGCGGCGCATGGAGGAGCAGGCGCACGCCGATGCGGCCAACCGTGTGCGCGAGATTCGCGAAACGGCGCGCCGGAGCGCCGAGCGCGAGGCGAAGAAGATCGTCGCGCTCGCCGTGCAGCGAATCGCGGCCGAACACACGGCCGAAAGCACGGTATCGGCGGTCGCGCTGCCGAACGACGAGATGAAGGGGCGGATCATCGGGCGCGAGGGGCGAAACATCCGCGCGTTTGAGCTCGCCACGGGCGTCGACGTGATCATCGATGACACGCCCGACACCGTGGTGGTGAGCGCGTTCGAGCCGGTGCGGCGCGAGGTCGCGCGGCTCGCGCTGGAAAAGCTCGTCGCCGATGGCCGCATTCATCCCGGTCGCATCGAAGAAGTCGTGACCAAGGCGCGCCAGGAAGTCGACCGCTCGATCGTCGAGGGCGGCGAGGCGGCGGCGTACGAGGTCGGCGTGAACGGCCTGCACCCCGAGCTCGTGCGGCTCGTCGGGCGCATGCGGTACCGCACGAGCTACGGGCAGAACATCCTGCAGCACTCCAAGGAGGTTGCCTGGCTCGCCGGGATCATGGCAGCCGAGCTCGGGCTCGACGTCGCGCTGGCCAAGCGCGGCGCCCTGCTGCACGACATCGGTAAGGTGCTCACGCACGACCACGAGGGCACGCACGTGCAGCTCGGCGTCGAGATGGCCACGCGCTACGGCGAGCATCCGCTCGTGGTCAACGCAATCGCCGCGCACCACGACGACGTGCCGCACGAGAGCGAGGTGAGCGTGCTCGTCCAAGCGGCCGACGCGATCAGCGGATCGCGGCCGGGTGCGCGCCGCGAGGCGTTCGAGACGTACGTCAAGCGGCTCGAGGGGCTCGAACGGATCGCGTCGAGTTACACCGGGGTCGAAAAGGTGTACGCGATCCAAGCAGGTCGCGAGGTGCGCGTCGTCGTGATCCCGGACGCCGTGGACGACGGGCGGATGGTCGCGCTGTCCGACGAGATCGCGCGCCGGATCGAGGCGGAGCTACAGTACCCGGGGCAGATCAAGGTCGTCGTGATTCGCGAGACGCGGTCCGTCGACTTCGCACGCTGACACGCCGGGTGACGGCGAACGTTGAGGTGATCGCGAACATGACGA
>DASWUT010000614.1:0-7159 GCA_036401455.1 Gemmatirosa sp.
TGTCGGTGCATGTGAACGCCGCCAATCCGGGCTGGCGCGATCCCGCCGCCGCCCGCGGCTTCGAGACCTACTTCCTGTCCGACGCGCGCACCGAGGAAGCGCGGCAGGTTGCCGACCGCGAGAACGCGTCGACGCGGTTCGAGACGCAGGCGACCACGGCCAACGACCCGCTCCGCTTCGTGATGAGCGACCTCGCGTCCAACGCGCACCTGCGCGAGTCGAGTCGCCTCGCGGCGGACGTCCAGACGCGACTCGAACGCGTCCACCCGGGCCCCAACCGGCGCGTGCACCAGGCGGGGTTCAAGGTGCTGGTCACGGCCGCGATGCCCGCCGTGCTCGTCGAGGTCGGCTTCGGCTCCAACCCGGACGACGCCGCGTACATCGCCAGTGCACGTGGCCGCCACGAACTGGCCGAGGCGATCGCGGGCGCGGTGAGCGATTTCCTCGCGCGTTACGCGCGGACGCCAGCCGAATGACCCAAACGATCAGCCGCACGGCCGGAGAGCGGCTGCGCGTGAGCGCGGCCGGCCTGAGCTTCCGGAACCCGATCGTGCTCGCGTCGGGAACGGCCGGTTATGGGCACGAACTCGCCGACGTGATGGATTTTGCGCGGCTCGGTGGCATCTCGACGAAGGCGGTCAGCGTCGACCCGCGCACGGGGAACGCCGCGCCGCGCGTCGCCGAATTTCCGGGAGGGATGCTCAACGCGATCGGCCTCGCGAACCCGGGCCTCGAACGGGTGCGGGCGGAGCACCTGCCGCGCCTCGCCGCGTGCCGCGAGGGGATGCGGGTCCTCGTCAACGTCGTCGGCTTCGCCGTCCCCGACTTCGCGACGGTCGTCTCGGGACTCGACGCCGTCGACACCGTCGACGCGTTCGAGCTCAACGTCAGCTGCCCCAACGTGAAGGCCGGTGGCCTCGAGTTCGGCGCTGACCCGGCCGCGCTCGCCGAGGTCGTCCGCACCGCGCGCGCGGCGACGCGCCGGCCGCTGTTCGTCAAGCTGTCGCCCACGCTCCCCGACGTCGCGCGCGCCGCACTCACCGCCGCCGACGCGGGCGCCGACGGGGTCACCCTCGTGAACACCATGCCCGGCCTCGTCATCGATACCGCGCGGCGTCGCCCCGCGCTCGGCTACGGCAGCGGTGGCGCCAGCGGCGCCGGCCTGCTACCCGCCGGCGTGCTCGCGACGTGGCGCGTGCGCCGCGCGACCGACGGCCGGCTCCCGATCATCGGGCTCGGCGGCGTGCGGTCGACGGACGACGCGCTACAGTACCTGCTCGCCGGGGCGACGCTGGTCGGCGTCGGAACCGCATCGATGCAGGATCCCCGCGCGCCCGAACGCATCTCGCGTGGGCTCGACGCCTGGGCGGCGCGCGAGGGCGTCCAGTCGCTCGGCGACGTCGTCGGAACGCTCAGGTGGCCGGGATGACGGCGTCGCAGCCAGGTCCCGAGCTCATCGTCGCCCTCGATCGGCCGTCGCTCGCCGAGGCGCTCGCGCTCGTCGACCAGCTCGGCGACGCCTGCCAGTTCTACAAGGTCGGGCTCGAACTGTTCACGGCCGTCGGACCGGCGGCCGTCGAGGCGGTTCGGGACCGCGGCGCGGACGTGTTCCTCGATCTCAAGCTGCACGACATCCCGGCGACCGTGCGCGGGGCAGCGCGGCGCGCCGCAGCGCTCGGCGTGCGACTGCTCACCGTGCATGCGAGTGGCGGCACCGCGATGGTCCAGGCCGCCGTCGAGGGCGGCGGGGGCGCGGGACAGTGTGGGATCCTCGCCGTCACTGTGCTCACCTCGCTCGACGCCGCCGCACTCGGCGCGGCGTGGGGGCGGGAGGGCGTGAGGATCGAAGCGGACGTGGAACGCCTCGCGGGACTGGCCGCGGCGGCCGGCGCGCACGGGGTAGTGTGCGCGGGGACGGAAGTCGCGGCGGTGCGGGACGCGTGGCCTGGATTGGTTCCGCTGGTCCCCGGGCTCCGGATGCCCGGCGATGCGTCGCATGACCAGGCGCGGGTGGTCACGCCGGCCGCGGCGGTCGCGGCGGGGGCGCGATACCTCGTGCTGGGGCGGGCGGTCACGGCGGCTCCGGACCCGCGGGCGGCCATGGCGCGGGTCCGCACGTCGCTCGACGGGCCGGCTCCTCTCGCGGCCTGACCGCCGGCCCCTTGCATGCGGGGCCTAACTCCCATTAATTGCGGGACTTGGCTGTAAATCCCCCTCGCACGAACGGAGCGTTCCTGTGAAAGTACGCAGCAGCGTGAAGCCGATCTGCGAGCACTGCAAGGTCGTGAAGCGCGACGGCGTGACTCGCATCATCTGCTCTCGAAACCCCAAGCACAAGCAGCGTCAGGGCTGACTGGAATGGCTCGTATCGCAGGCGTCGATCTCCCTCGTGACAAGAAGGTCGAGATCGGGCTCACCTACATTTTCGGCATCGGCCGCACGACGGCGCTCAAGATCCTCGAAGGTTCGGGCGTCAGCGCCGATCAGCGCGTGCGTGACCTGAGCGACGCTGACGTCGCCCGCCTGCGCGCCGAGATCGAGCGCGGTCAGAAGGTGGAGGGGGCGCTCCGGACCGAGATCTCCATGAACGTCAAGCGGCTCATGGATATCGGTTCCTACCGCGGGATCCGCCATCGTCGCGGGTTGCCCGTGCGCGGTCAGCGGACCCACACCAATGCTCGGACGAAGCGCGGCCCGCGTCGCGCGATCGCCGGCAAGAAGAAGGTCACGAAGTAACCATGGCTACCGCGAAGAAGACCAAGAAGGTCGTCGAGGCCGAGGGCGTCGCCCACATCCAGGCGACGTTCAACAACACGACGATCACGATCACCGACCCGCGTGGCAATACGGTGTCGTGGGGCTCGTCGGGGAAGGCCGGCTTCAAGGGCTCGAAGAAGAGCACCCCGTTTGCCGCGACCGTCGCCTCCGAGCAGGCTGCAAAGGAAGCGATGACGGCCGGCGTGCGGCGCGTGCACGTGCGCGTGCAGGGTCCGGGCTCCGGGCGCGAGAGCGCCGTGCAGGCGCTCGCCGCTGCGGGCCTGACCGTCAAGTCGATCAAGGACGTGACGCCGATCGCGCATAACGGTTGCCGGCCGCCCAAGCGGCGGAGGGTCTGACCGATGCGGTACACGGGTCCCAGCTGCCGGCAGTGCCGGCGCGAAGGCACGAAGCTGTTCCTCAAGGGAACGAAGTGCTTCACCGAGAAGTGCCCGGTCGAGCGCCGCCCTTACGCCCCGGGCCAGCACGGCCAGGCGACGGCGCGCCGCCGGAAGGTCAGCGAGTACGCGAAGCAGCTGCGTGAGAAGCAGAAGATCAAGCGCATCTACGGGCTGTCCGAGCTGCAGTTCCGCAACACGTTCGAGCGTGTCGCGACGCAGCAGGGCATCACCGGGCACAACCTGCTCGCCGCGCTCGAGAGCCGGCTCGACAACGTGATCTACCGCATGGGGTTCGCGCCGAGTCGCAAGGCGGCGCGTCAGCTCATCCGTCACGGGCACGTCGACGTCAAGCAGCGCCGCATGGACGTACCGAGCTATCAGGTGCGCCCGGGTGAGGAGATCCGCGTCCGCGAGTCGGCGCGCGAGATGCCGCTCGTCGTCGGCGCGATGGACCAGTCGTCGCGCGGCGCCCCGCTGAGCTGGATCGCGGTCGACAAGGAGTCGTTCTCCGGGCGCATGCTCGAGAAGCCGCAGCGCCAGAGCATCCCGATCGCGGCGCAGGAGCAGCTGGTTGTCGAGTTGTACTCGAAGTAATCGACCGCGCTCAGTCATCCACGCTCAGTAATCGACGGCTCATCACCTCGCTGTCGTCGCGCGCGCAGCGAGGGATCTCGCCGTTCGTTCCCGGTCGAAGGGCGACTGAACAGCGAGGTCCCTCGCTGCGCGCGCGACGACCGGCACGATCGCACCACGTGAGACGGCACCAGGCAGCACCGTACGACCGTAGTACCTGAACCACAGGTCGGGACCTTCACTCCCCAACGAGCCTGCCGCGCGTGAAGGGCGGGGCAGGGCGTCGCCTGGATTCTCATCCGGGTGAGACCAATCCAAGAGACATCATGGCAGCAATCGATCTTCGCGGGCTCGTACGCCCGCAGCTCGTCGAATCGACGAAGCGCGACGACAACCCCAACGTGGCCGAGTTCCGGCTGCAGCCGCTCGAGCGAGGCTTTGGCCACACGCTCGGCAATGCGATGCGCCGGCTCCTGTTGTCGTCGCTGCGTGGCGCGGCCGTTTGGGGCTTCCGCATCGACGGCGTGCTTCATGAGCACCAGACCATCCCGGGCGTCGTCGAGGACGTACACCAGATCATCGGTCAGCTCAAGACGCTCGTGCTCGCGCTCGATGCGGATGTGGACGCGTCCGTGCTCCGCATCCGGAAGACGGAGTCCGGGCCGGTCACGGCCGCGGACATCCAGCAGGCGCCGGGCGTGCGCGTCGTCGAGCCCGCGCACCACATCCTCACGCTTCAGGAAGACCGCGAGCTGAACGTCGAGCTCTACGTCAACAAGGGGCGCGGGTACGTCGAGAGCGATCAGCACCCGGTCGACCGTGGGCTGCCGGTCGACCTCGTCCGCATCGACGCGATCTACAACCCCGTTCGCCGCGCGAATTTCTCGGTCGCGGAAACGCGCGTCGGGCAGCGCACGGACTACGACCGGTTGACGCTGACTGTCGAGACCAACGGCACGCTCGCCCCCGAAGAGGCGGTGAGCTACGCCGCGGCGCTCGCGCAGACGCACTTCCAGTACTTCGCGAGCTTCGGCCCGCACGGCGCGAGCAGCAACGGCAACGGGGTCGAGGGCGGAGACGCCCGCCGCACCGCCGAGTTGCTGCGGACCCCGATCGACGACCTCGAGCTGTCGGTACGGAGCGTGAACTCGCTCAAGAATTCGAGTGTCCGGACGCTCGGGGATCTCGTCCGGCTCAACGAAAGCCAGATCCTGCAGGTCAAGAATTTCGGCAAGAAGTCCCTCCAGGAGATCGCCGACCTCCTCGAGCGCGAGGGACTCAACTTTGGCATGCGCTACGAGGAGACCGGCGAGGGCGTGCGGATCACCGATTGGGGAACCGCACCGAGCCGCGCCGCCGCGAACGCGCCTGAAGACGACGAGGAGTAGGAACCACCATGCGTCACCGGAAGGCCGGACGGCAGCTCCGCCGCACGAGTGAGCAGCGCCTCGCGCTGCTCCGCAACCTCGCGACCTCGCTCATCGAGCAGGGCGCCATCGAGACCACCGAGGCCAAGGCCAAGGAGCTCCGTCCCTTCGTCGAGAAGCTCGTGACGAAGGCGCGGCGCGGCACCCTGCACGCGCGCCGGCTCGCCGGCCGCCACGTGCAGAAGCGCGAGGCCGCGGACAAGCTGTTCCAGGAGTGGGGCCCGAAGTTCGCGGCCCGCCCGGGCGGCTATACCCGCATCCTCAAGACCGGCCACCGTCGCGGCGACGGCGCCGAGATGGCGCGCATCGAGTTCGTCAGCTGACCGGAGACGCATCCAATGGCCATCAACCGCAGCCGCTGCTACGTCTGTGACAAGGGCGTGGCGTACGGCAACAACGTGTCGCACGCGAACAACCGCACGCGCCGCGTGTGGAAGCCCAACCTCCAGGTCGTCCGCGTCCAGGCCGAAGGCAAGATCCTCAAGGTGAAGGTCTGCACCGGCTGCCTTAATGCCGGCAAGGTCCAGCGCGCGCCGCGCGGCGTCGCCGCAGCGATCTGATCCGCGCGCGTCGCCGCATACCGGCGACGTCACGAGGGTACCACGAAGGGGAGCCCCGATCGGGCTTCCCTTCGTCGCGTTTCGTCCCTGGCTACATTGGCGGCGATGCCTACCGCTCTCATCACCGGAATCACGGGGCAGGACGGGTCGTACCTCGCCGAACACTTGCTCGCGAAGGGCTACCGCGTCGTCGGCGTGGTACGCCGCAGCTCGACGTCGTATTTCGAGCGCATCGGCCACATTCTCGACGACGTCGAGCTCGTCAGCGCCGACCTGCTCGATCAGCATTCGCTCACCGACGTCGTCCGTGACGCGAAACCGGACGAGGTGTACAATCTGGCCGCGCAGAGCTTCGTCCAGACGTCGTGGACGCAGCCCGTGCTCACCGGCGAGTTCACCGCGTTAGGCGTGACGCGGATGCTCGAGGCGCTCAAGAAGGGCGCGCCCGGTGCGCGCTTCTACCAGGCCAGTTCGAGCGAGCAGTTCGGCAAGGTGGTCGAGACGCCGCAGCGGGAGGAGACGCCGTTCTACCCGCGCAGTCCGTACGGCGTGGCCAAAGTGTACGGCCACTGGATCACCGTGAACTACCGCGAGAGCTTCGGGCTGTACGCGGTGAGCGGAATCCTGTTCAACCACGAGAGCCCGCGTCGCGGGCTCGAGTTCGTCACCCGCAAGATCTCCGACGGGGTCGCGCGCATCGTCACGGGACTCTCGCGCGATCTGCCGCTCGGCAACCTCGACGCGCGCCGCGACTGGGGTTTCGCGGGCGACTATGTCGACGCGATGTGGCGCATGCTGCAGCAGGACGCGCCCGACGACTACGTCATCGGCACGGGCGAGACGTGGAGCGTTCGCGACTTCTGCGAGGCGGCGTTCGGCGTGGTCGGACTCGACTACCGCGAGTACGTGCGCCAGGACGAGCGGTTCTTTCGTCCGGCCGAGGTCGACCTCCTCGTCTCCGACCCGTCCAAGGCGCGCGCGAAGCTCGGGTGGGCGCCGACCGTCGCATTCCACACGCTGGTGCAGATGATGGTCGAGGCCGACCTCGCGCGGTACCGGCGCGCTTCACGGCCGTGAGCCGCCGGTGAGCCGTCCATGACGCGCTCGGCGCTCGTCACCGGCGCGGCCGGGTTCGTCGGGACGCGGCTCGTCGCCGCGCTGCGCGCCGCTGGCTGGCGTGTCGTCGGGCTGGCGCAGACGGTCGATGGGATCCCGGCCAGCGACCCGGGGACCGAGTGGCTCGCGGGCGACGCGCGCGACGTGGGCCACCTGCGCGCAGCGCTCGACCTCGCACGACCGGACGCGGTGTTTCATCTCGCAGGCGTGTCGTTCGTCCCGGCCGCGGCGGCCGACCCCGGCTACGCGGCCGACGTCAACACCGTCGCGGCCGCGCGGCTCGTCGGCCTGATCGCAGAACGACGGCGGGCCGGAACGCTCGATC
>DASWUT010000615.1:0-4444 GCA_036401455.1 Gemmatirosa sp.
TCCCGAACCGATCGATCCGGTGGTCGGCCTCGATGTCGCGCCGGTCGCGCCGTCTCCGGTGCTGCAGCCCCATGACGCGGACGGCGCAGCTGTTTCAGCTGACGCGGACCGTCTGCGTGACGACGAAGCGTCGCTCGATCACATCACGAGCGGCCCGTTCGCGACCGAGACGATGGCCGGGCTGCTCGCGGCGCAGGGGCACACCGACCAGGCGATCGCGCTGTACGAACGGTTGACGGCGGAGCGGCCCGGGGACGTGGCCCTCAGGGCGAGGCTGCACGCACTGCGCGGCGAGCCCGCGATGCCAGCGGCGACCGATGCGGAGCGTGGTGCGCTACTCGCGGCCGCGTTCGCCGACCCGTTCGCGGACGTGTCGTTCGAGCAGTTCTTCGTCGGCGCGATCGATACGGGTGCTGCGACGCCGGCGCCTCGCGCGGCGGAGCCGGTTGCCGAGATGGTGACTGGCAGCGCCGACCGCGAACCGGACGCGGCGCACGACGCCGACGATGCCGACGAATACGCGGCCGATCCTGGCGGGATCGACGATCACGATCTCGCGCGCTTCGACGCGTGGCTGCGCGAGGTCGCGACGTGAGGCCGCCCGCGTGAGCGCGGCGTGACCGCGCCGGGCGGAGGCGAGCCGTGGCGCATCGCGGTGCTGAACGGTCCCAACCTCAACCTGCTAGGCCGGCGTGAGCCGCACCTGTACGGCCGCGACACCCTCGCCGACGTCGAACGGCGCATGCGCGCGCTCGGGATCGAGCTCGGCGCGACGCTCTCGTTCGTGCAGCGGAACGGCGAGGGCGAGTTGATCGACGCGGTGCACGCGTTCCCCGGGAACGTCGACGCGGCGGTGGTGAACGCCGGCGCGTACAGTCACACGAGCCTCGCCCTGCGCGATGCGCTGGTCGGCGTCGGCGTGCCGTTCATCGAGGTGCACGTGACCAACGTCCACGCGCGCGAGCCGGAGCGGCATCGGTCGGCGCTCGCGCCCGCCGCGGTCGGAACGATCGGCGGATTCGGGATCTTCAGCTACGAACTCGCGCTCCGCGCCGCGGTCGACGCGCTCGAACGCGCGCGTGCCGCGGTACGGGTCGACGACGCTTCCTCGCACGCCTCGCATCGATGATCGACCACCGTTCCGCCCGCGTTGCGGCGCTCGTCGCCCAACTCGAGACGGCGCACCTCGACGCGCTCCTGCTCACGGGGCTCGCGAACGTTCGATACCTGACCGGGTTCACCGGAACGAGCGCCCTCGTCGTCGTCACCCGACGGGCGGAGGTCCTGCTCATCACGGATTTCCGGTATCAGACGCAGGCCGCTGAGCAGGTCGGCTCGGCCGCACGCGTCGTGATCGAGCAAGCAAGTTTGTGGGCCGGGCTGTGGCAGCAGCTGCCGCTGCTCGCCTACACCGAGGTCGTCGGGTTCGAGAGTGCGCACCTGTTGCACCGCGATTTCCAGCGACTGCTCGAGGCCGGGTCGCGCTGGTCGTGGCGACCGACCACCGACCTCGTGGAGACCCTTCGCGAGCGGAAGGATGCGGATGAAGTGGCGCGCGTACGGGCCGCCGGCGAGGTCGCGACGCGGGCGCTCGCGCGCACGCTGGACGCGGTCCGCCCGGGGATGACCGAGCTCGCGGTTGCGGGGTTGCTCGAAGGCAATCTCCGGGCGGCCGGCAGCGAGGGATTTCCGTTCGAGACGATCGTCGCAAGCGGGCCGCGCTCCGCGTTGCCGCACGCGCGCGCCTCGGACCGCGTGCTCGCGCGCGGTGACCTGCTGCTGCTCGACTTCGGCGCGGTCGTCGACGGCTACTGTGCGGACGTGACCCGCACGGTCGTGCTCGGGCCGCCGGACGATCGCCAGCGCGAGGTGCATGGCATCGTGCGCGCGGCCAACGAGCGCGCGTCGGCGTCCGTCCGGGCCGGGATGAGCGGCCGGCAGGCGGACGCGATCGCGCGCGACTACATCGCGGCGCACGGGTTCGGCGACGCGTTTGGGCACTCGCTCGGGCACGGGCTCGGGCTCGAGGTCCACGAGGCGCCGCGGCTCGCGCGAACGGCTGACGCGGTTCTGCCGCCGCAGGCCGTCGTGACGATCGAACCGGGGATTTACTTGCCCGGCTGGGGCGGTGTGCGCGTGGAAGACGACGTGCACCTCGCCGCGGACGGCGCCGACCTGCTGACCGACTTCTCGCGCGAGTTGTTGCAGATTGCCTAGCGCGCCCGACCCGTCGTGCGGCGTGCGGTGCTCCCGCCGGCGTGGTCGGCGTGCTACCCTCCCCGGACTTCGGCGGATCGGGCCTCCGCCCGACCACGGCGGCGCCCGCCACCGCGCGTCGTGCTCCCTCCCTCGCTCCTGATGATCGACCTCCGGTACGTCAAGAAGCTCATCGAGATGCTGGACGCGTCCTCGGTCGACTCGATCGAGATCTCGTCCGATAAGGGGATGAAGCTGCGCATCGCGAAGTCGCCGACGCAGCGGGGCGGGGCCGTCGTCGCCGCGCCGTTGCCCGCCGTCCCAGCGATGCTCGCCGGCGGGGCGGTGGTCACCGGTGCCGTAGGCGTCGCGCCGGCTGCGGCGGGGACGCTGGCCGCGCCGGCCGCGACGGCGGTCGCCGCACCCGCGGCCGCGCCGGCGCTCGCCGCGCCAAAGGGCGTCGACATCACGTCGCCGATGGTCGGCACGTTCTACGGCTCGCCCGAGCCGGGTGCGCCGCCGTACGTCATCGTCGGACAGCGGGTGACGAAGGGGCAGATCGTCTGCATTATCGAGGCGATGAAGATCATGAACGAGATCGAGAGCGAGCACGACGGCGTCGTGACGGCGATCCTCGCCGAGAACGCGCATCCCGTCGAGTACGGGCAGGCGCTCTACCGCGTCGACCCGAACGGCTGACCCGCGGCGCCGCGTGTTCAACAAGGTTCTCATCGCGAACCGGGGCGAGATCGCGCTCCGGGTGATCCGCGCCTGTCGCGAGCTCGGTGTCGAGGCCGTCGCGGTCTACTCCGAAGCCGACCGCGAGTCGCTGCACGTCCGCTTCGCCGACGATGACGTGTGCATCGGACCGCCGGCCGGGCGCGAATCGTACCTCAACATACCGCGGCTGATTGCCGCGGCCGAGATCACCGGGGCCGACGCGATTCACCCCGGCTACGGCTTCCTCGCCGAGAACGCGGAGTTTGCGGAGACGTGCGCCGCGAGCGGGATCGCCTTCATCGGTCCGACGGCCGACCAGATCCGGACGATGGGGGACAAGTCGGCCGCCCGTCGCGCGATGGCGGCGGTTGGCGTTCCGATCGTGCCCGGGTCGCCGGGCCCGGTCGAGGATCCCGCGGAGGCGCTCACGTTCGCCGAGTCGATCGGCTTCCCGGTCATCATCAAGGCGGCGGCCGGCGGGGGCGGGAAGGGGATGCGCGTATCGCACGACGCCGACGACTTCCTGCGCGCGTTCCAGGTCGCGCGGTCCGAAGCGTTAGGCGCGTTCGGCAACGGCGACGTCTACATCGAGAAGTACCTCGAGCGGCCGCGCCACGTCGAGTTCCAGATCCTCGGCGACCAGTTCGGGCACGTCATCCACCTCGGCGAGCGCGACTGCTCGGTGCAGCGGCGGCATCAGAAACTCGTCGAGGAGGCGCCCTGCCCGGTGATGACGCCAGAGCTGCGCGAGGCGATGGGCGACGCCGCCGTGCGCGGTGCGAAGGCGATCGACTACGTCGGCGCAGGCACGATCGAGATGCTGCTCAACGAGGACGGCGCGTTCTACTTCATGGAGATGAACACGCGGATCCAAGTCGAGCATCCGGTGACGGAGATGCTCACCGGCGTGGACCTCGTGAAGGAACAGATCCGCGTCGCGGCGGGTGAGCCGCTCTCCGTCCGCAGCATGCCGCCGCTGCGCGGGCACGTGATCGAGTGCCGCGTGAACGCGGAAGATCCCGTCCGCAACTTCCAGCCGTCGCCCGGGCAGATCACGACCTTCCATCCGCCGGGTGGTCCTGGCGTGCGCCTCGACACGCACGTATACGCGGGCTACAAGGTGCCGCCGTACTACGACTCGCTCATCGCGAAGCTCATCGTGCAGGGGAGCGATCGGGCAGAGGCGCTGCAACGGATGCGGCTCGCGCTCGAGACGTTCATCGTCGAGGGGGTCGCGACGACGATGCCGTTCCTCGCGGTCGTGATGCAGGATCCGCAGTTCCGTGCGGCCGACGTCGACACGAAGTGGCTGGAGCGGAACTTCGACCGGTTGCGCGGCGAGCTCGCGCAGGCGGAGCAGGCCCGGGCCGACGCGGCGCGCGTCGAGCCGCGCGCGCTGACGCACGCGCCGCGGTAGCGGCGCGCCCGGCGAGCGGCCGGGGCGCGCGGGCCGCCGGGCCGCGCGTAGATTCGGGGGACGACTGGGACCGCACGTCGCCGACACGAGGATCATGACCGGTTTGCGGGA
>DASWUT010000616.1:0-4290 GCA_036401455.1 Gemmatirosa sp.
CTACGAGCTCATGGCGACGCGGGTCGCGCCGCGCACGGGGCCCGCCCGCGCCTGAGGTGACCCCGAGGCGGAACACCCTGGCCGCCACGAACAGACGCGCCGGGCGTGTACCGCGTGTACCCTGAACGCGATGCACCACGGATGGACGTCCACGAGGCGCCGTCCCCGTACGATCGTCGCCACCCGTTCCCCTCCCCCCGATGAGCGCCGACCCGAACCTCTCCCGCCGCCAGTTCGTCGCCTCCGCCGCCGCACTCGGCGCCGGCGTGATGATCGTCCCCCGCCACGTGCTCGGCGGGCGCGGGTACACCGCGCCGAGCGATCAGCTCAACATCCTGATGGTCGGCGGGGCCGGGATGGCGGCGAGCAACGCGTTCGCGCTGATCCAGGGCGGGCAGCGCATCGCGGCGATCGCCGACGTCGACCAGGCGTACGCGGACCGGGCCGCCGCCAGCCGCGCCGCGGTCGATCCGCGCACCGGCGTCGCCAACCCCGACGGCGCACGGATGGTCGCCCAGTACGCGGCCGCGACGCGCTACGGCGACTTCCGCCGCATGCTCGAAAAGGAGCGCGGCGCCGACGCCGTCGTCGTCGCCTGCCCCGACCACATGCACGCCGTCGCGGCCAAGGCTGCGATGGAGCTCGGCAAGCCGGTACGTGCAGAAGCCGCTCACCTACTCGGTGCACGAGGCGCGCGTGCTGCGCGAGACCGCGCGCCGCACGGGCGTCGTCACGCAGATGGGCAACCAGGGGCACTCCAGCCGCGAGGCCGGGCTCATCAACCAGTGGGTGCGCGCGGGCGGGATCGGCGCCGTGCGCGAGGTGCACGTCTGGACCAATCGCCCGATCTGGCCGCAGGGCGTGCCCTATCCCTCGGCCGCGCCGCCCGCGCCGACGAGCGCGCCGTTCGGCAACACCTACTCGTCGCGCTCGCTCAGCAACGAGCTCGCCGCGGCGATGGCCGCCGCCGCGCCCGCGACGCCTCCGGCGTCGCTCGACTGGGATCTGTACTGCGGGCCGGCGGCGATGATTCCCTACCACCCGATCTACCACCCGTTCAACTGGCGCGGGTGGACCAACTTCGGGGCGGGCGCGTTAGGCGACATGGGGGCGCACCTCATCGACCATCCGTACTGGGCGCTCGAGCTCACCTACCCGACGGTCATCGAGGCGACGAGCACGCCGTGGGGCGGCGACCAGGCGCACCCGGCGTCGTACCCGATCAGCATGCTCGTGCACTACGACTTCCCGGCGCGTGGCTCGCAGCCACCGGTGCGCCTGTCGTGGTACGACGGCGGGCTGATGCCCGCGCGGCACCCGCAGCTCCCCGACACCGAGGTGCTGGACCGGGGCGGTGGCGTGATGATGGTCGGCGACAAGGGCATTCTGCTGCACGAGACCTACGGCCGGAACCCGCGCATCTACCCGGAGGCGCTGTTCCAGAGCGTGGCCCCGGACTACGTCGAGGAGCGCGAGCGCGAGCGGCGCGCCCAGGAGGAGCGCCGGCGCCAGCAGGCCGCGGGCGTCGCCGCCGCACCCGCCGCCCCCCCAGGCCCGCGCGCCAACGGTCCGAGCCCGGCCGTCTCGCACGAGATGAACTGGGTGAACGCGATCAAGGCCAAGCGGCCGGCGAGCTGCCCGTTCGACTACGCGGCCCCGCTCACCGAGACGATGCTGCTCGGCCTCGTCGCCCTTCACACCGGGCAGGGGCGCGCGATCCACTACGACGCCGCGCAGATGGCGGTGACCAACATCCCCGAGGCGAACGCGTACCTACGACGTGAGTATCGCGCGGGGTGGACGTTGTGAGCATCCGGTGACGAATTCCGGCCCTCGGCGCGCGGGGGCCCCAGGTCCGGGAACCCTGGGTCCGGGAGCCCTGGGTCCGGGAGCCCCGGGTCCGTGGGCCGGAAACGTCGTCGTCCTCACCGGCGCGTCGAGCGGGATCGGGCGCGCGATGGCGCGGCAGTTGGCCGCCGGGGGCGCATGGCTCGTCCTCGGCGCGCGGTCGGCCGGGGAGCTGGACGAGGCGGTCGCCGAGTGCCTGGCGGAGGGCGCGGCGGCCGGAGCGCGCGCGATCGCGGTGCCGACGGACGTCGCCGACGAGGCGCAGTGCCGCGCGCTCGTCGACCGCGCCGCGGTGGAATACGGCCGCGTCGACACACTGGTCTGCAACGCGGGGATCAGCATGTGGGCGCGGTTCGACGCGCTCGCCGACCTGCGCGGGTTCGAGCGGATCATGCAGGTGAACTACTTCGGCGCGGTCTACTGCACGCACGCCGCGCTGCCGCACCTCAAGCGGTCGCGTGGGCGGATCGTCGCGGTGTCCTCGCTCACGGGCAGGACGGGGGTGCCGACGCGTACGGGGTACGCGGCGAGCAAGCACGCGATGGCCGGGTTCTTCGACTCGCTGCGCATCGAGTTGGCCGACGAGGGGGTGAGCGTGACAGTGGTCTATCCGGGGTTCGTCGCGACGGGGGTGCGGCGGCACGCGTTGGGGCCGGACGGGCGGCCGTTAGGCGCGAGCCCGGTGCGCGAGGCGGAGGTGATGAGCGCGGAGGCGTGCGCGCGGATCACGCTGCGGGCCGCGGCCCGGCGGCGGCGCGAGGTGGTGATGACGGCGCGGGCGAAGGTCGGGCAGTGGCTCAAGCTCGTCGCGCCGGGGGTGACCGACCGGATCGCCCGCCGGGCGATCGAGCGGGGGGTATAGCCGGTGACCGGCGCCGCATGGCGCGCCCTGGTGCTGCTCGGCGCGGCCGCCGCGCTCGGGGGACGACCCGGGGCGCAACCGCCGGGCGTGACGCCGCCCGACTGGGCCTCGCCGCGCGGCGTCACGCACGGGCTGCCGCCCGATAGCGTGACGCTGCGGCACGTGCCGGGCAGCCCCGTCGCGTTCACCGTCGTGGGCACGCGCGATCTGTTCTCCGTCCCGGACTGGTTTCCGGCCACGCACCCGCCGATGCCGCCCGTCGTGGCGCACGGCCGGCGACCCGCGGTCTGGGCGTGCGGCTACTGCCACCTGCCCGACGGCGCCGGCCGCCCCGAGAACGCGCCGCTCGCGGGGTTACCGGCGGACTACATCGTCCGCCAGGTGGCCGCGATGCGCGACGGCACGCGGGGGAGCCCATGGCACGCGGCGGGCACACCGTGGTCCGCGATGCGGGCGATCGCGGAGAGCACGAGCGACGCCGAGGTGGCCGCGGCGGCGCGCTACTTCGCGGCGGTGCCGCTGCGCCGTCGGGCGCGCGTGGTCGAGGCCGCCCGCATCCCGCGCCTGCTGCCCGCCGTCGGCCTCTACTTCTTCGCGACTGAAGGAGGCGAGGAGATCCTCGGGCAGCGCCTCGTCGAGGTGGCCGGCGACGCCACGCGGCACGAACTGCACGATGCCTCGGTCGTGTACACGACGTACGCCCCGCCGGGGAGCATCGCGCGCGGGCGGACGCTGGCGCTGCAGGGCGTGCCCGGGACGGTGGCCGCGTGCGCGAGCTGCCACGGCGCGGAGCTGCGCGGCGTGGGGTCGGTGCCGCCACTTGCCGGGCGGTCGCCGTCGTACCTCCTGCGACAGCTCGTCAGCTTCGCAGCGGGAACGCGCACCGGGCCCGTGGCCGCGCCGATGCGCGCGGTCGCGGGCGCGCTCGGGATCGACGACATGATCGCGGCCGCGGCGTATGCGGGGTCGCGGACGCCCTGAGGGATACGTCCGGAACGCGCGCAGGCCCGCCTACACCCCCCCGATCTCTCCCGTCATCAGCGGCTGCCCGGTTGGCTGCGCCGAGCCCCCGTCCGGCTCCTCGGTCACGGCCGCGACGCGCATCTCCGCCTCGGGAGGCACGCGCAGCACGGCCTGCACGTGGCCATCGGCCTCGGGCGCGAACGTGCCGAGGCTCTGCGGGTGCCCGCCGCGAGGAATGCCCCAGAGCTGGTAGGTGCGCCCGGGGTGCGGCCGCGGCATCGCCGCCGCGGTGAGCAGCACGAGTCCCTGACGCGGGCTCCAGATCAGCCGCGCCGCCGCGGGCGCGCCGGGCACCGCGAGCCGCGCCATGCGCACGTCGGGCGCGGTCACCGCGGCGAGCAGCGAATCGCGCGCGCTGTCGATCAGCGCACTCCGGTGCCGCACGCGCTCGGCGAGATCCTGCAGCGTGCCGAGCGAGCGCTCGCGCTCCGCGAGGCGGACCTGCCGTTCGCGCGCCCACCCCGCGCCGAGCCCGGCCGCGAGCACGAGCGCCGCCGCCGCCGCGTACCACGGTGCCCACGCCGTCGGTCGCCGCGGCGGCGTGATCGCGCGGATCG
>DASWUT010000617.1:0-2400 GCA_036401455.1 Gemmatirosa sp.
GAGCCGGTTCGCGAACGACGGCGTCGTGTTCGCGCGCTTCGCGAGTCGGGCGTGCACCGCCGCGGGCTTCGCGTGCCGCACCTCAACGAATCCGCGGAATGGCGTATACCCGGGCGCGGTCACCGCGACGGTGTAGGCGCCTTCGGCGAGATTCAACGCCGTGGGCTGCTCGCGTGTCAGCGCGACGCGGTGCTGTCGGGCGCCGAGTGGCCAGTGATCCGGGACGAGGGCCGTGGCGGACGCCGGCGCGGCGGCGCCGCCTCCGAGTTCGAGTGCCAACACGCCCTTGCGTGTGGCGGGGTACCATCCCCGGGATCGCTCGGCCATGGCGTCGAGGAACCCTTGCGGGGTGACAACGGGCGCGGCAGCAAGCGTGGGAAAGCGTGTGGGAGCGAGTATGTGTGCCTTTCGGCTGGTCAGATGTGGATGTTCACGGTCCCGATCTATCCGTTCGTGCCCGTCGCGCCGGCATCCCCGAAGACGGGATCACCCGGGGGCGCGAACGCGCCGCCACTGCCCGCGCGACTGCCCGTGCCGCCGGCGCCGGGCGTGCCGCCGGCCCCGCCGAGGGCACCCAGGCCCTGGTCGTAGGACACGGTCAGGTCGGCCACGCTGAAATCGCCGCCGACGTAGACGTCGAGGTCGTACGCGTTCCCGCCGTTGCCGCCGGGACCGCCCGTGCCCCCGCTGCCCCCGACGCCGGCGGGCTGCTCGTCGTCGTCGTTGCCGCCGTCCTGGCCCGCGCCGCCCGCGCCGCGGACACCGCCCAGTCCGCCCGGCTGCCCGTGGTCGCCGCCCGCGACGACCTGGATCGGCCCGCGCTTGAGGGTGCTAACGTGGAGCGAGATGCCGGCCGGTCCGTCGGAGCCGCGTTGCCCAGACACGCCGGCCTATCCCTGGTCGCCGCCATAACCGCCGGCACCGGGCTGCCCGGGGTCGTCGTGGTCCCACCAGAGCGCGCCGCCGTCGTTCGCGTTGGCCGCCTGCGGCGGCACGAACTTCACCTTCCCAGGCGGTACGAAGGTCGGGGTGTCGGGGACGCTTTGGGGCGCGTCCTTGCCCTTGATACTGATGCTGCCCATGATCGCCACCTGTGGCTGCCCCTGTGGCGGCGTGAGGGGTCGAGTCGAGACGCGCTGGAGGAGCGGACCGCGCCGTCGATCGTCGCGGTTGCGCTTGGCAGGGTACGGGCGATGCCGCATCTTGGAGTAAGCGAATTCTGCCCGTTTCCGTCGCTGCTACGTAGCGGCGACGGAGCACCGCGGGCGCTCGCGGTCGCGGTGGACACGCCGTGACCGGCGCATCGACCCGTCCCGGCCGGCTGCGCCGAGCGTTGATGACCCGTCCAGGGTCACAGGACCCGCGTGCCGCCTCCGCGGCTTGGCAGGAGGGCTCTCGGCGGATGCTCCAGCTCACCGCACGCGACGCCCGCCACTTCGGCGAGGCGTCGCAGGCACTTGTGTCACCGCACGACTACCCTCGGTGCGCGGCATGGCGCGCCGGCGTCGCTCTCGCCGTGCGCGCCCTGTTCGCGGCGGACCGCGCGCTGCTTCTCGGGCCGGCGCAGCCGGATCTCGCGCCCGGAGCCCTCACCGTCGCCGGGACGCCGCCCGACGCATGGTGGCCCGCCATCGCGCACGCGCCGGCCGAGTTCGCCCTGCAGGACTCGGCCGGGCGACTTGGCGCGCAGAACGGAGGTCCGGTCCTCCTCGGGCCCAGCACCGGGGAGGGCCTCACGGCATTTCGTGGGTGGCCAGCCGCCGTTCCCCTACCGGTGTCGTCGTCGAGCACGCGCCGCACGACGCAGGGCGTGACCGCTGACGGTGAGTTCGGCGTGCGCCCGCCGGCGTGGGCGTGGGTGCATCTCGCGGCAGGGGGTGGGGGGAACGGCGCGTTGCTGATCGTGGGATCGTTCGGCACCCGCAGCGGGCGATTCACCGAGACGGACGCGCTCCTGCTCGGCGCCATGCTGCGCCCCGCGTTTGTCGCGGGCGTCCGCCACGCGTGCACGCGCTGGGGTCCTCGCTGGGGCGCGTTCGGGGACGCATCGCGGCCGATCGCGGCGCAGCCGTTTTCGGAGCCGTCGCCCGGAGCCGCGGTGCGCATCCGGTCGTGCGATGACGCGCAATTCTCGAGCGTCCGCGGAACGACCGGCGCGCCGGAGACGCCGCTCGCGGCAGCCCACCTCACGGCGCGGGAACACGAGATCGCCGGGCTCCTGGCGCAGCGGCGCACGAACCGCGAGATCGCCGAGGCCCTCACCATCACGGAGCACACGGCCCGCCACCACACCGAGCGCGTGTTGCGGAAGCTTGGGCTCTCCACGCGGCGAGACGTGCCGCGACGTTAGCGCGTTAGGCACTAGCCGACCTCGACGGAGCGCCCGACGCGCGTGGGCCG
>DASWUT010000618.1:0-5436 GCA_036401455.1 Gemmatirosa sp.
GGCCCCGGCGCGCCACGCGGCGCCGCACCGCCGACAGGGGGCGGACCGAACGGGCGGGGCCCGCCGAGCCCCTGCCCGCCCCGCCGGCCGGCCGGCGCCGCCGGGTAGACCTTCCGAAGGGCGCGCGTGGTGATCGCCGCCCCCCCCGCCACGTGCGGCCGTCCGTCGCCGGTCACGGCGCACCCGTCGTCATCGGGGCGGGTTCGGCTCGTCGAGCGGAAGCGCGCCCGCGTCGTAGTGCAGCCCCGAGTCCCGCATGAGACCCCGCCACTTGTCGCGGACCCAGCGTTCGAGCGCGACGTCGAGCGCCCGGTCCTCCGCCGACGTGATCGCCGGCGGTGCCGGCTCGGCGGGCGGCTCCAGGTGCGCGTACGGACGCCCGTCGTTGTAGACGAAACGGGCGATCTCGCGGTCGTCCGCGGCGAAGTCGGTCTGTGTCGCGATGCCCTCGAGCCCCGCGGGGGCGTCGTCCGTGTGAGGCGACACGCGGATGATGTCGAACTCCGCGGTGGCCCATCGGAGCACGCCGAAGTCCTCGCGCAGGTTGGCGGTCTCGCCGAGCTGCTGCCACTGCTCGCGCGTGAGGGGGATCTCGAGGTCGAGGTTGCGGCGTTCCATGTCGTCGTGGGACCGTGTCGTCGTAGGACGGTGTCGTCGTAGAACTGTACCTGGGTCTGCCGGTCGGCAGCGCCCGCCGCCCGTGCGCCCTGGCGCGGGCGCGCGGCTTGCCCCGCTGGCCTCGCAAACCCGGGACCGACGCCCGTCGCGGGAATGCCCATTGCGACCCCACGCACCATGACGCCCGTCCCGTCCCCCCACGAACTCTCATTGCTCGACGTTCGCCATGCACCTGGCGACGACGGGACCGAGCACGTCGAGCTCGTGACCGACCGCGGCGTGATCACCGGTCGCCTGCACGATGGCACGCCGGGCGATGCCGCCGTCCTCTGGGTGTTCGGTGCGGGCGGCGGCTTCCACGGGCCCGCGGGTGGACTCTACGACCGACTCGGTGCCGCCCTCGCGCCGACTGGTCTCGCGTCGCTCCAGGTGGCCTACCGTCATCCCGCCGACCTCCTCGAATGCGTGCTCGACACGCTCGTCGGCGTCGGCTACCTCGTCGAGCGCGGACGAACGCGCGTCGTCCTCGTCGGGCACTCGTTCGGCGGCGCGGTCGTGATCACGGCCGGCGCGGCCAGCGACGCGGTGATCGCCGTGGCCGCGCTCAGCAGCCAGACCGCCGGCACGGTCGCCGCTCCCCGCCTCGCGCCGCGCCCGCTCTTCCTCGCGCACGGCATCGCGGACGAGGTGCTGCCGTACCAGTGCTCGCGCGACATCTACGCGCGCGCGGCGGAGCCCAAGCGGATGGTCCTCTACCCCGACTGCCGCCACGGCCTCGACGGCTGCCGCGACGCCCTCGACGCCGACCTTGGCGCGTGGCTCCGCGAGGTCACCAGCCCGCCCGCGGACGCGTGACGTCGCCGGGCGCATCGATCACGGTCGCCGAGGTCACCGACGCCGATGCGATCGAGGCGCTCGTCCCGATCCTCCTGCTTGCCGAGCCGAGCGAGCGGGCGCTCCGCTGGAGCCTCGACCACCTGAGCGACGCCGTTTACCGCGCCGACTCGAACGGCCAACTCGCCGGCGCCGCCACCATGCGCTGGATCGGCGATCCCTGCGAAATCATCGAGCTCGGCGTCGCCGAACCGCTCCACGGCCGCGGCGTGGGTCGCGCGATCGTCGCCGCACTCTGCGACGAGGCGCGCCGCCGCCGCAAGCGCACGATCGAGGTCGGCACCGCGAACGCGAGCATCGGAAACCTCGCCTTCTACCAGAAGTGCGGCTTCCGCTTCGACCACGTGCGCCACGACTACTTCCGCTATCACCGCACGCCGATCTACGAGAACGGCATCGAAGTCCGCGACCTGGTCGTCTTTCGCCGCGACCTCAACACGCGCTGACTCACCGCGGCAGTCCGGGATGCCGGCCGGATGCTCACGCCGACCCGCGCTGCGCGCGGCGCCCCGCGCAGTCGCCGCTACGCCCCGCCCGCGTCGCGCTCCTCCTTGGCCCCCGCCCGCTGCGCCGCCGCGTGCGCGACCGCGAACGCGCGATGCTCGTCGTGCCCGTACTCCGCATACGCGTGGTTGAACGCCTCGAGGAACGCCCGCTTCTCATGGTGGTCGTAGCGGGCGACCTGCGCCTCCGGCAATTCGGCGAGCGTACGATACGGCGGCATCCGCGCGTTCCTCGTTAGGCAGGGGAAGGGCGGATCAGGAGGCCGCGAGCGCCTGCTCGACCGCGGCAACGTCGTCGCGCGTCAGCTGCCACGCCGCCGCCGCCGCGTTCGCCCGCACCTGCTCGGCGCGCGTCGCCCCTGCGATCACCGACGCCACTGCGGGCCGGGCCAGCAGCCACGCGATCGCGAGCTCGAGCACAGTGTGTCCGCGCGCCTCGGCGACGGCCGTCAGCCGCTCCACGCGCGCGAGGTTCTCGTCGCTCAGCCGGTCGCTCCCCCACCCGCCCGATCCCAGCCGCGTGTCCGGCGGCGGCGGCGCACCGCGGCGATACTTTCCGCTCAGCAGGCCGCTGGCGAGCGGGAAGTAGGGGAGAAAGCCGAGCCGCTCGCGCTCGCACTCGTCGAGCACACCGTCGTGCTCGGGGTCGCGATGGAACAGGCTGTACTCGTTCTGCACGCTCGCGAACTGGGCGTCCGTCTGGACCGTGCGCGACTCGCCGATCTGGTCGACCGAGAAGTTGGAGCAGCCGATCTCGCGCACCTTCCCCTCGCGCACGAGGTCGTCGAGCGCGCCCATCGTGTCCGCGACCGGCACCGACGGGTCCGGCCGGTGGAGCTGGTACAGGTCGATCACGTCCGTCCCGAGCCGGCGCAGACTGTCCTCCGCCGCGCGCCGCACGTACGCCGGGTCGCCGCCGCCCGGCCGGGCGTCGTCGATCTTGATCCCGAACTTCGTCGCCACGACCACGTCTCGACGCCGATGGCCTAACGCGCGGCCGAGGAACTCCTCGCTGTGCGTACCGCCGTACACGTCGGCCGTGTCGAAGAACGTCACACCCGCGTCGAGCGCTGCGTCGACGACCGTCGCCGTCGCGGCAGCGTCGAGCCGGCCACCGAAGTTGTTACAGCCCAGCCCGACCGTCGAAACGGTGAGCGATCCAATCCGGCGTGTGTCCACGAAGGCGTGAGTGCGGGTGCAAGGGAGCGAACGCGCGCCATGTTGCTGCGAGCGGCGTGCCGCCGTCGGCAGTCGCGCCCGGTGAACCTGCACCCGCTCGCCGACTGCCGCCCGAGGTTACGGCGTTGGGCCACCACCGGAGTTCGCCGCCGCGCTCGGGGCCGATCCGGTGCCCGTGCCGTTGGGCGCCTGCGCGCCCGCGCCCGCCGCAGGGCGCCCGCCGGTGCCCGGTTCCGCGGCGACGGCCGGCGCGGCGAACTGGTCCCGCCCTTTCTGAAGGAACGGCACGCCGACCCGCATCCACTCCGGTGCCGGCCCGCCCTTGAGGTGGTGGGCGAAGAACTGCTGCATGCGCCGGTCGACGTCGAGCTGGTTGGCCCGCTTGCGCGGGTTGTGCCCGTCGCCGTTGTAGTCCAGCAGGTACGCTTCCTTGCCGAACCGCCGCAGCCCGACGAACAGCTCGATGCCCTGATACCACGGCACGGCGCCGTCACCGTCGTTGCTCATGATGAGCGACGGCGTCGTCACGCGGTCGACGTAGAACAGCGGCGAGTTCTCCACGTACCGCGGCAGCGCGTCCCACAGCGAGCGCCCGATCCGGCTCTGCCCCTTTTCGTACTGAAACGCGCGCGCGACGCCGCTCTCCCATCGGATTCCGCCGTACGCGCTCGTCATGTTCGCGACTGGCGCGCCGAGGAAGGCCGCGCGGAAGTACGGCGTCTGCGTGATGATGTACGCGCTCTGGTAGCCGCCCCAGCTCTGCCCGGCGATCCCGACGTGCTGCTCGTCGACGAACCCGCGCGCTGCGATCGCCTGCACGCCCGGCAGGATCGCCTTCAGTGCACTCTGCCCCGGAAACCCCGTCGTGTACGCGATGTCCGGAAAGAAGACGAGGTAGCCGTTGGACGAGTAGACCGTCGGGTTGATGACGTTGCGCCCGGCCGGCGGCTGATACTGATGGAGGTTGTCCGACAGCTGCTCGTAAAAATAGACGAGCATCGGATACTTGCGCGATGGATCGAAATTGGCCGGCTTGTACAGAATGCCTTTCAGCGGCACGCCGTCCGTGTTGCGCCACCGCACCAGCTCCGCCGTACCCCACGCGTACTGCGCCTGCTGCGGATTCGCGTCGCTGACCTTCGCGAGCGCGTCGAGCCGCTCGCCGACGTAGACGTCGGGCGACGCGGTGAACGTCTGTCGCGTCACCGCATACTCGTCCGCGCCCTGCGCCTTGATCGGCGTGCCGAAGCGCGCGTCGGCCATCACGATCCGCTCGGGCGCCCCGCCGCCGTCGACGCGGTCGCGGTAGAACCCGCTCGCCTTCGTCTCGTCGTCGAACGCGCTGAGCAGGAGCGGCGCCCGCGGGTCGACGAAGCGCTCGTCGCGATCCGTGCGCACGACGCGGAGCACCGTATGGCCGCGCGCGCCCGCCGAGTCGGTGACGACGCGCGGCGCGCGGCGGCCCGCCGGGTCGAGCGCCCAGACGTCGTACCGCGTGTAGGCGAGCAGGTCGCGGTCGTCGTTGGTCCACCCCGCCGCCCCCCACGGCGCCGCCTCGCTCGGCGTGTCCCACGTTTCTTCCTCGAAGTGCACGTCACGCGCGCCAGCGGCGAGCGGCGCGGTCCGATGTGCGGCCACATCGTATGCCTGCCAGCCGCCGTTCGCCGCGCCCGCGTACCAGGCCACGTACCGCGCGCCGGGCGAGAGCTGCGCGCCAAACGGCACCTTGCGCGCGACGAGGGTCCGCGCGCCCGTCCGCGCGTCGAGCAGGTACACGTCGCTTCCGCCCTCGCCCCACGTCTGCGCGACCGCGTACGGCACCGTCGTCACGGCGAGCGCGACGCGCCCGTCGTCGCTCACCGTCACCTGCGGCAGTGTGTCGGAGCCGAGCCGCACGAAGCGTCCCGTCGCGGGCGTGTACACCGCGGTGTAGGCGCGCCCGCGGTCCCGCCCCGCCTCGAGCCGCTGCTGCGGCTGCAGCCGCGCGTCCTGCCAGTGCCAGATGTCGACCACGGCCTTGTCAGCGAGCGAGTCGGCGGGGATCGAGTCGACCGGCGCCGGCGCGATGCCGAACACCACCGCCGACCCGTCGCGCACGAAGCTCACCCCGTGGTCGCTGACGACCAGGCCGCGCTCGATCGCCGCCGGCGCGACGACCGGCCGCACGCCCCTCGGCTCGGCGCCCGCACCGAGACGCGCGTGGAACAGCGCCCAGCGCGGCCGCGCGAGCAGTGAATCGTCG
>DASWUT010000619.1:0-15690 GCA_036401455.1 Gemmatirosa sp.
CGATCCGCACGTGCGCAGCGTCGTGACCACCGCGATCGATGCGGGGCGCTACATCTGCGAACTCGACCCCGCGCGCGCCGCCGCGCGCGACGCCGCGCTGCGCGCGCGAGCGCGGGGGGGCGCGCCGAGCACAGCGGCCGACCTCATTCCACCGCTGCGGGTGGGGGCGGTCGCCGTGGGCACGCCGGCCGCCGGTGAGCGTTTCGTGCAGCCGTGGATCGAGGCCGACGGACGGCGCGTGCTGCTCGACGATGCCACGGGCCAGGGCTGGCGGCTCTTCGTCTGTGGCGCGGCGCTCGCCGCGCAGGCCCGCGCCGCGCAGGCCCGCGCCGCGGTGGCGGCGCTCGCGCCGCTGGACGTGGCGATCGTCGACGTCACCACGATCGCGGACGATGGTACGCTCGCGCGCTGGTTCGCCGAACGCGGCGTGGGCGCGGCACTCGTCCGGCCCGACGCGTACGTCTTCGGCACCGCAGGGGACGACCTCGACGCGCTGACCACCGCCGCACGCGGCGCGCTCGCGCTCCGCCCGCCTCACGTTGCCATCCGACAGGAGCACACCGAGTGAAGCTCGCATCCTTCCGCCTGCCTAACGGTACGACCACCTTCGGTCGGGTCGACGGCGACGCCGTGATCGACCTCGGCGGTACACAGGCCGACCTCAAGGGCGCGATCGCCGCCGGCGCGCTGGCCCGCCCGGACGCGATGGGGAGCCTGACGGACGGCCCGCGCCACGCCCTCGCCGACGTGACGTTGCTGCCGGTCGTGCCCAACCCGTCGAAGGTGCTCTGTGTGGGCCACAACTACGAGAGCCACCGCCAGGAGACGGGGCGTCCGAAGGTCGACCATCCGTCGATCTTCACCCGCTTCGCCGATACGTTGGTCGCGCACGGCCAGCCGATCGTCCGCCCCCGCGCGTCGACCACCCTCGACTTCGAGGGTGAGCTCGCGATCGTCGTCGGCCGCGGCGGGCGCGCCATCCCCGAAGAGGAGGCGCTCGCGCACGTCGCCGGCTATGCCTGCTTCAACGACGCGTCGGTGCGCGACTGGCAGTGGCACACGAGCCAGTTCATCCCGGGCAAGAATTTCCCCGGCACGGGGGCGTTCGGGCCGTGGTTGGTGACGCCCGACGAGACGGGCGATCTCGCCGACGTGCGTGTCACGACGCGGCTCAACGGCGAGGTCGTGCAGGACCAACCCATCCGCGATCTGATCTTTCCGATTGCGACGATCATCGCCTACATCTCCGCGTTCACACCGCTCGCGCCCGGTGACGTGATCGCGACCGGCACGCCGGGGGGCGTCGGAGCCAAGCGCCAGCCGCCGCTCTGGATGAAGGCTGGCGACCGCGTCGACGTCACGATCGGGCCGCTCGGGACGTTGGCCAACCCCGTCGCCGATGAAGACGCGCTCGCCGCAGACGTGCTCACCGGGCACGCGCTCGCCCGCGTCTGACGATGCAGTCGCCGGACGAGCGCGCGGCGATCGCCGCGATGGGGCGAGAGCTCGGTCCACACGTGCTCCACGCGGTGTACGCGCGCTACCGCCCCGAGCAGGAGCGCCTCGCCGCCGTGCAACCGGTGACCGCGGCCGACCTGCCCTACGGCGACCACCCCCGGCAGACGCTCGACCTATACGCGCCGCAGGGGGTCCAGGCTTCTGCGCCCGTCTTCGTCTGGGTACACGGCGGCGGGTTCCTCCGCGGGGAGAAGCGCGCGCCCGACCACCCATTCAACGCGCACGTCGGACGTTGGGCAGCGCGGCACGGGATGTTAGGCGCGGTGATGAACTACCGGCTGGCCCCCGACGCGACGTGGCCGAGCGGGGGCGAGGACGTCGCGGCCGTGGTCGCGTGGCTGCGGGCGCACGCGGCCGCATACGGCGGCGACGCGGCGCGCATCGTGCTCGCCGGCACCTCGGCCGGCGCGGTACACGTCGCGACCGCGCTCCGGCTCCAGCCGGGTATTCCGGTGCGCGCGGCCGTGCTGCTCTCCGGCCTCTACGGCTTCACGTCGCTGGACGAGCGCGACACGCTCTACTACGGCGCGCAGGCGCACGACGCCGAGCGCAATCCGCGTGAGGCCGTGGTGAACACGACGCTCCCGCTGTTCGTCGGGTGCGCGGAGTTCGACCCGTCACGCTTCCAGGCCGAAGCGCTCGGCCTGCTCGCCGCGCGCCTCGAACGGCACGGGCGGCTGCCCCGCGCGTACATTGCCTCCGGGCACAACCATTTCAGCCTGGCCTATCACCTCGGTGGCACGGACACGCGGCTCGGTGCCGAGATCCTCGGCGTCGTGCGCGATGCCTGCGGCGAGTAGCAGGCGCGAGCGTGCCACCGTTGCTCACCCGTCGGCAGCTCCGGATCGGACCAGCTCTCCCCATCCATCCAATGTCGACTCTCAGCGATCGCGCGGCGTTCCGCGCCGACGTCGTCGGCAGCCTGCTCCGCCCCGACTACCTCAAGCAGGCGCGCGCCTTACGCGCCGAAGAGACGATCGGCGCCGCGGAGTTCAAGCGCGTCGAGGACCGCGCGGTGAACGAGGCGATCGACCTGCAGACGCGGTCGGGGCTGGACGTCGTCACCGACGGCGAGATGCGCCGCTACGCGTTCTACGGGCACTTCGTCGACGCGGTCGACGGGCTCGACAAGTTGGGCGGCTGGGCGATCCCGTTCCACGACGAGCAGGGACACGAGGTCGTGCTCAAGCGCCCCGTCGTGGTCTCGACGCTGCGGCGGGTGCGCCCGATGTGCACCGAGGAGTTCACCTACGCGCGCGCGCGCACTGACCGGCCGCTCAAGGTCACGCTGATCAACGCGCAGCAGGCCGCGGCCTACTACGACGCGGACAAGTCGCGCGCCGCGTATCCGAACGTCGAGGCATACCTCGCCGACGTGGTCGACATCCTGCGCGCCGAAGTGGCGGAGTTGGTCCGACTCGGCTGCACGTACATCCAGCTCGACGCGCCGCAGTACGCGGGACTCATCGACCCCGGGATTCGTGCGGGCTACCGCGCGCGCGGCGTCGACCCGGACGTACTCCTCGACGAGTGCATCGAGCTCGACAACGCGGTGATCGGCCACCACCCGGGCGTCACCTTCGGCATCCACCTCTGCCGCGGCAACAACCAGAGCATGTTCTACGCGAGCGGCGGCTACGAGCCGGTCGCCCGCGTGTTCGCGCGCACCCGCTTCGACCGCTTCTTGCTCGAGTTCGACGACGAGCGCTCGGGCGGCTTCGAGCCGCTCGGCCACGTGCCCGAGGACCGCACCGTCGTGCTCGGCCTCGTCACGACCAAGACGCCTCACCTCGAGCAGGCGGACGCCCTCAAGCGGCGCATCGAGGACGCGACGCGGTACGTGCCGCTCGAACGGCTCGCGCTCAGCCCGCAGTGCGGCTTCGCCTCGACCGAAGCCGGGAACGCGCTCTCGGAGGCGGACCAGCAGGCGAAGCTGCGGCTCGTCGCCGCGGTCGCGCGCGACGTGTGGGGCCGGGCGTAGCGTCGCCTACCGATCATGCGCACGGCGATCGCGATCATCGGCGCGGGGCCAGCGGGGCTGCTGCTCGGGCGGCTCCTCGACCGCGCCGGCGTCGACTCGGTCATCCTCGAGCGGCGGGACCGCGCGTACGTCGAGCGCCGGCTGCGCGCGGGCGTGCTGGAGCAGGGCACGGTCGACCTGCTGCGCGCGGCGGGGGTCGGGGAGCGCATGGAGCGCGAGGGGCTCGTCCACCACGGCGTCTTGCTGCAGTTCGAGGGCGCGCGCCACCGCATCCCGATGTCCGAGCTCACGGGCGGGCGCGCGATCACGGTGTACGGCCAGCACGAAGTCGTGAAGGACCTCATTGCCGCGCGCGTGGCCGAGGGCGGGCCGCTCCACTTCGAGGTCGACGACGTCAGCCTGCACGACGTCGATGGCGAAGCGCCGCGCGTCCGGTTCACGCACGAGGCGCGCGCGCACGAGCTACGCTGCGACGTGATCGCAGGGTGCGACGGCTTCCACGGCGTCTGCCGCGGCGCGATCCCGGCCGGCGCGCTCCACACGTACGAGCGCACGTACCCGTTCGGATGGTTAGGCATCCTCGCGGCCACCCCGCCGGCGACCGACGAGCTGATCTACGCCTACCACGAGCGCGGCTTCGCGCTCTACAGCATGCGCTCGCCGACGGTCAGCCGGCTGTACGTGCAGTGCGCGCCCGACGACACGGTCGAGGCGTGGCCGGACGCGCGTGTCTGGGAGGAGCTGCACGCCCGCCTCGACACGAGCCACGGCCCGCCGCTCGCCGAGGGGCCGGTGCTGGAGAAGGGCGTCACGGCGATGCGCAGCGTGGTCACCGAGCCGATGCAGTACGGCCGCCTCTTCCTCGCGGGCGATGCGGCGCACGTCGTGCCACCCACGGGCGCGAAGGGGATGAACCTCGCCGTTGCCGACGTGCGCGTGCTGGCCGAGGCGCTCGTCGCCTGCTACCGCGACGGGCGCACCGACCTGCTCGACGCCTACTCGGCCACCTGCCTTCGGCGCGTCTGGCGAGCCGAACACTTTTCGTGGTGGATGACGAGCATGCTGCACCGGTTTCCGGGAGACGACGTGTTCCAACAGCGGCTGCAGCTCTCGCAGCTGCGCTACACGTGTACCTCGACGGCCGCCGCGACGAGCCTGGCGGAGAACTACGTGGGGTTGGCGCATGTCTGAGCACGGGTCTGATGCGGTGCGCAATACCGCCGAGTCGGACGGTTCGCGCTACGACGCCGGGATGCGCGTCCGCCGCGCCGTGCTCGGCGACGCGCACGTGGACCGCGCGCAGGCCGCGCAGACCGCGTTCGACGCGCCGTTCCAGCGGTTCATCACCGAGACCGCGTGGGGCACGCTCTGGGCGGGTGACGGGCTGGACCGGCGGACGCGGAGCCTCGTCACGATCGCGATCCTCGCCGCGTTAGGCCGACAGGAGGAGCTGACGCTGCACCTGCGGGCGAGCCGCAACACCGGCGCGACGTCGGAAGAAATCCGCGAGGCGCTGCTCCACGTGGCCGTGTACGCCGGCGTGCCCGCGGCCAACAGCGCGATCGCGATCGCGAGGACCATCCTGACGCCCGACGGCGCCGGCGCGGAGGCCGGCGCGGAGCGGGCCGATGGTTCACACGAGAAGTCGGATGATCACGACGATCGGTGAGATCGTGCGCGGAGACGCGAGCGTGTTCCCGCCCTACCTGTACGAGGCCTACCGCTCGACGGTGCGGCGCGCGCCGCGCCTGCCGCTCGTCGAGGTGCCGCTCACGCTTTCGGAGCTGACCGGCCCGGGCCCCGCGGTGAGCGAGATCACCCCGGAGGACGCGGACCTGACGCGCAACGCGGGAACGGGAGGCGAAGCGATCGGACAGCGGATCATCGTGACCGGCCGCGTGCTCGACGAGCGCGGCGCGCCGGTGCCGCACACCCTCGTCGAGGTGTGGCAGGCGAACGCGGCCGGCCGCTACCTGCACAAGCGCGACCAGTGGCCCGGACCGCTCGACCCCAACTTCCTTGGCATCGGCCGCTGCCGCACGAACGCCGCCGGCGAGTACCGGTTTCTCACGATCCGGCCCGGCGCCTACCCCTGGGGCAACCACCCCAACGCCTGGCGCCCCGCACACATCCACTTCTCGCTGTTCGGGCCGTCGTGGGTGTCGCGGCTGATCACGCAGATGTACTTCTCGGATGACCCGCTGCACGCGCTCGACCCGATCTTCAACGGTGTGCCGACCGAGGATGCGCGGCGGCGCATGATCGCGGCCTACGACCACGAGGTCACCGAGCCGTCGTGGGCGTTGGGCTGGCGATGGGACATCGTGCTGGCGGGCGAGGCGGCGACGCCGTTCGAGGCGGCACGCGAATTGGTACGCGAGGTGGCCAGGTGAGTGGGCGCCGGGCGGGCGCGCCGGGGCTCACGTCATCGCAGACCGTTGGGCCGTTCTTTCACGGCTGCCTGCTCCGCCCCGATGCGCGGCGCGACGCGATCGCGCCGGCGGATGCGCCGGGCGTGCGTATCCGCGTCGAGGGGCAGGTGCTCGACGGCGACGGCGTCGGCGTGTCGGACGCGCTGCTCGAGGTCTGGCAGGCCGACCACGCCGGGCGGTACCATCACCCCGCGGACGGCCGCGCGGGACCGCTCCTCGACGAGTCGCTCGAGGCCGCGTTCATCGGCTTCGGCCGCGTCGGGACCGACGCCGAGGGGCGGTTCGCGTTCACGACGATCAAGCCCGGTCCCGTGCCGTTCGACGCCGGATCGCCTAACGCCAAGCGGTGGCAGGCGCCGCATCTCTGCCTCGCCGTGTTCGCCCGCGGACTGCTGAACCACCTCTTCACGCGCATCTACTTCGACGACGAGGCGGCGAACGCGGACGATCCGGTGCTGTTGCACGTGCCGGCGGAGCGCCGGGACACGCTCGTCGCACGCGGAGGGGAAGCGGATGGGGGCGAGCGCACGTACCACGTCGACGTCGTGCTTCAGGGCTCGGACGCGGCGCGCGAGACGGTGTTCTTCAATCTGCCGATGCGTTAGGCGTCTGGTGAGTCAACTCGCACCCGCACTGTTCACCACGCGCGCGATGGCGGAGGTCTTCGCGCCGCGCGCGCACGTGCGCCAGATGCTCCGGGTCGAGGCAGCGCTGGCCCGCGCCGGCGCGCGTGTCGGCACCATGCCCACCGCCGCGGCGGACGCGGTCGCGGCGGCGTGCGACGCCGCGCACGTCGACGAGCGCTTCGACGTCGCGGCGCTCTACGAGGCGGCAGCGACGGCCGGGACGCTCGTGATCCCGCTCGTGCGCCGACTGACCGAGCTCGTCGCCGAACCCGGGCGCGCGTACGTGCACCAGGGCGCGACGAGCCAGGACGTCATCGATACGGCGCTCGTGCTGCAGATGCGCGACGGCCTGGACCTGCTCGCCGCCGACCTCGGCGCGGTCTGCGACCTCGCCGCCGGGCTGGCCGAACGGCACCGGGCGACCGTCATGGCCGGGCGAACGCTGTTGCAGCAGGCACTCCCGATCACCTTCGGGCTCAAGGCCGCGCGCTGGCTCGCACTCGGGGTGCGCCAGCTGCGGACGCTACGCGCAGTACGAGACGATGCACTCGCGCTGCAGTTAGGCGGGGCGGCGGGTACGCTCGCCGCGTTCGGCACGCAGGGGATGGACGTCGCGCAGGCGCTCGCCGACGAGCTGCAGCTGCCGCTCCCTGACCTGCCCTGGCACGCGGAGCGCGACCGCGTCGCGGCCGTGGTCGCCGCGCTCGGCGTGCTGGCGGGCGCGATGAGCAAGATCGCCGGCGACCTCGTCCTGCTCGCGCAGACAGAGGTGGGCGAGGTCGCCGAGGCGGCGGCGCCGGGGAAGGGCGGGTCGTCCGCGATGCCGCAGAAGCGCAACCCGGTCGACGCGATGAGCGCGCTCGCGTCGGCGCGCCTCGCGATCGGCATGGTCCCGGTCGTGCTGGGGGCGATGACGCAGGAGCACGAGCGTGCCGCAGGCGGTTGGCAGGCGGAGTGGGTCGCCGTGCCGGAGGCGTTCCGCCACACGTCGGGCGCCGTCGCGCACGTGCGTCGCGCGCTCGACGGGCTGGAGGTGGACGCGGTGCGCATGCGCGACAACGTGTTGCAGGGCGGTGGCACGCTCATGGCCGAGTCGCTCGGCGGGGCGCTGGCGGCACGGCTCGCGCGGGCGGAGGCGCAGCGCGTCATGCAGGACGTGAGCCGGGCCGCTGCCCGCGCCGGGACCACGCTGCGCGACGCGGCGTTAGGCGACCCGCGGGTGCGCGAGGCACTCTCCCCGGACGACGTCGATCGCGCCCTCGACCCCGACGCCTACCTCGGCAGCACCGGGACGCTGATCGACCGCGCGCTCGCCGCGTACCGGGACGTGCAACGCGACGTGCAACGCGACGCGCAACGCGACGCGCAACGCGACCGACGACACGACGAGGAGCCCGGATGACCGACGCCGCTCGACGCACCCACGCCACGCTCGGTGATGGCTGCCGCCTCGCCTACCGGCTCGATGGACCGGAGGGCGCGCCGGTGCTGCTGCTCGTCAACTCGCTCGGGACCGCGCTCGAGATGTGGACGCCGCAGATGGCGGCGTTCACGGCGCACGTTCGCGTGCTGCGCTACGACGCTCGCGGGCACGGCGCGTCCGATGCGCCGCCGGGCGCGTACTCGTTGGACCGGCTCGGGCGCGACGCGGTCGAACTGCTCGACGCGGTCGGGGTCGAGCGCGTGCACGTCTGCGGCCTTTCGCTCGGCGGGATGGTCGCGCAGTGGCTCGGCGTGCGCGCGCCGGAGCGGGTCGACCGCCTCGTGCTGGCCTGCACGGCCGCCTACCTCGGGCCGCCGGCGGGGTGGGAGCAGCGGATCGCCATGGTCAGGCAGGAGGGCATGGAGGCGCTCGTCGCCCCGGTGCTCGGGCGCTGGTTCACGCCCGCGTTCCGGGCGCGCGCGCCGGAGGCGGTCGCGCCAGTCCACGACATGCTGCTCGCGACACCACCCGACGGGTACGCCGGGTGCTGTGCCGCACTGCGCGACGCCGACCTCCGACCGACGACGTCGCTCATCGCGTGCCCCGTGCGACTCATCGCCGGCGTGCACGACCCGGTGACGCCGCCCGAGCGGTCGGACGAGATCGCGAGCGCGCTCCACGGCCGTGCCGCGGGCGCGGAAGTCGTACGGCTCGACGCGGCGCACCTCGCCAACGTCGAGCAGCCGGACGCGTTCGCGCGGGCCGTCGTCGCGTTCCTGGTTCCACCCGATCATCGCCCAACCGGGATCGCCTCACCTCGATCGCCCAGTCTCACTCGTGCCTAACACCTCCCTGCAGGACGCCGTCATCGTTTCCGCGGTGCGCACCCCGATCGGCCGGCTCGGCGGCGCGCTCGCCTCCGTCCGCCCCGACGACCTCGCGGCGCTCGCCGTCGCGGAGGCCGTGCGGCGCGCGGGCATCGACCCGGGCGAGGTCGAGGAGGTCTACCTCGGCTGCGCCAACCAGGCGGGAGAGGACAACCGCAACGTCGCCCGCATGGCCGCGCTGCTCGCCGGACTCCCGCCTCACGTCGCAGGCGTGACGGTCAACCGGCTGTGCGCGAGCGGGATCGTCGCCGTGAACCAGGCCGCGCGCGCGATCCGCTGCGGCGAGGGCGACGTCTACGTCGCCGGCGGCGTCGAGAGCATGACGCGCGCCCCGTACTCCCTTCCCAAGAACCCGGTCGCGTTCGGGCCGCCGGGGAACGTCACCGCGTGGGACACCGCGCTCGGCTGGCGCTACCCGAACCCGCGGCTCGAAGCGCTGTTCCCGCTCGAGCAGATGGGCGAGACGGCGGAGAACATCTACGAGTTGGCGCAGAGCGGCGGCGTCTCGGGCGGCGGGATCAGCCGCGAGGAGCAGGACCGGTTCGCCTTCCAGAGCCACGCGCGCGCCGTGGCCGCGATCGACGCGGGCCGCTTCCGTCAGGAGATCGTCCCCGTGCCGGTGCCACAACGCCGCGGCGACCCGGTGCCCTTCGACGTCGACGAGCACCCGCGGTACCGCCGCACGCCCGAGGGACGGTACGTGCTGGACACGACGCTGGAACAGCTTGCGAGGCTCAAGCCCGCGTTCCGCGCCGGCGGCACGGTCACGGCCGGCAACGCGAGCGGGATGAACGACGGCGCGGCCGCGCTCGTGCTTATGTCCGCGGCGCGCGCGCAGGCGTTAGGCGTCCGCCCGCTCGCGCGCTGGGTCGCCTCGGGTACGTCGGGCACTGACCCGCGCACGATGGGGCTCGGGCCCGTCGAGGCGACGCGCAAGGCGCTGGCGCGCGCCGGCATCGGCGTGGCCGACGTCGATCTCGTCGAGCTGAACGAGGCGTTCGCCGTGCAGGCCCTGGCCGTGGTGCGCGAGCTCGGGCTGCGCGAGGAGGTCACCAACGTCAACGGCGGTTCGATCGCGCTCGGCCACCCGCTCGGGTGCTCGGGGGCGCGCATCCTCACCACGCTGCTCCACGAGATGCACCGGCGCGTGGATGCAGGCGAGACGATGCGCTACGGTCTCGCGACGCTCTGCGTCGGCGTCGGCCAGGGCGACGCGGCGGTGGTGGAGCTGATTCGCTGACGACCGACCATCCCCCGCGACGGGCACGCAGATGCGAGACGTTCCACAGATCACGGCCGCCGAAGCAGCCGCGCTGGTGCGCGACGGCGACGTGCTGATGGCCGGCGGCTTCGGCATGACCGGCAACCCGGTGCACCTGCTCAACGCGCTCGCCGAGACTGGCGTGCGCGGGCTCACGTACATCGGCAACAACGTCGGCGAGCCCGGGCTCGGGGGCGGCCGCCTGTTGCGCAACGGACAGCTCGCGAAGGCGATCGGCTCGTTCTTCACGAGCAACCCCGAAGCGGTCGCGGCCGCACAGTCGGGCGCGATGAAGGTCCAGCTGTTGCCGCAGGGGTCGCTCGCCGAGGCGATCCGCGCCGGCGGTGCAGGGATCGGCGGGTTCTACACGCCGACGGCGGTCGGGACGGTGATCGCCGACGCGTTGGTCGCGGAGGGTGGCGACGTGCGCGAGATCGGCGGCACGCCGCACGTGTTCGTCCGCGGGCTCCGCGCCAACGTCGCCTTCGTGCGCGCCTGGCGCGCCGACGCGGCGGGGAACCTCGTGTACCGGATGACGGAGCAGAACTTCAACCGGGCGATGTGCACGGCGGCGGACGTCGTCGTGGCCGAAGTGGAGGAGATCGTTCCGGTCGGCACGCTCGACCCGGACGAGATCCACACGCCCGGCATCTACGTCGACTACCTGGTGCAGGCGCGCACGACGCTCGAGGACCTCGGCTCGTCGGCCTCCGTGGAGGCGAGCGGGCGGCGGGGGGACGGGACGCGGATGCACATGGCGCGGCGCGCGCTGGCCGAGCTCCGCCGCGGCGACGTGGTGAACCTGGGGATCGGCATCCCGACGCTCGTGGCCGACCTGATCGGGCCCGAGGACGGCATCATCCTGCACACGGAAAACGGGATGTTAGGCGTCGGGCCGTCGCCTGCGGACGGCGGCGCGCTCGACTATCCGGTGAACGCGGGCAAGGTGCCGGTGACCGCACTCCCCGGGAGCAGCTATTTCGACAGCGCCGACTCGTTCGCGATGATCCGCGGCGGGCACGTGAACGTGGCGATCATGGGCGGGCTGCAGGTCGACGAGGGGGCAAACCTCGCGAACTGGGCGGTGCCAGGGAAGCCGCTCCTCGGCGTCGGGGGCGCGATGGACCTCGCGACGGGGGCGAAGCGGCTGATCGTGATGATGACGCACGCCGCGCCCAACGGCGAGCCGAAGATCGTGCCCGCGTGCACGCTGCCGCTCACGGCACGCGGGGTGGTCGACATGCTGATCACCGACCTCGCCGTGTTCACGTTCGACCGCGCCGACGGCGGGCGGCTCACGCTCGTGGAGCTGATGCCGGGCGCGACGCTGGAGGGCGTGCGGGCGAAGACCGGCGCCGCGTTCGCGGAGCGGATCCGGACGTGAGGGATGGCGCGTAGCATTACATCTGTGCACTAACGCACAGACTTGCGCCAACGTGGTCCCGCTGCAACTTCCCGCGCGTCCTCTTCCCGCGCAGCCCGCCGACGGAGGTCGGCCGCCATGACGAACTCCCGCCTCCCCGCGGCCGCCCTCGCCGCGATCGCCCTGGGCGTGCCCGCCCTCAGTCCGCGCGCGTTGTCCGCGCAGGTTCCCGCCGCTGCGGCGGGGAACGCCCGGTCCGCCGACGCGCTCGAGCGCGACTTCCGCGCCCCGCCCAACGCCGCGATGCCGCGCGTGTGGTGGCACTGGATGAACGGCAACGTGACGAAGGCCGGCATCACGGCCGACCTCGAATGGATGCACCGCGTCGGCATCGGCGGCATGCAGATGTTCGACGGATCGTTAGGCACACCGCGCTTCGTCGACGACCGCCTCGTCTGGATGACGCCGGCCTGGAAGGACGCGTTCCGGCACGCGGCGGCCGAGGCGGACCGGCTCGGCCTCGAGATGTCGATGGCCGCGAGCGGGGGGTGGAGCGAGAGCGGCGGCCCGTGGGTCACGCCCGCGCAGGCGATGAAGAAGGTCGTGTGGAGCGAGACCATCGTGAAGGGCGGGCGTCGCGTCGCGGTCGCGCTCCCCAAGCCGCCGTCGGTCAACGGCCCGTTCCAGGGTATGGCGAACGGGCCGGACATCGCGTTCCCGCCAGAGCAGGGGCTTCCGGGGGAGAAGCCGCTCCCGCCGGAGCCGCCGGCCGGGCCCGACCCGACGTTCTACGCCGACACCAGGGTGCTCGCCTATCGCCTGCCCGACGCGGAGGTGCGGATGGCCGACCTCCAGCCCCGGGTGACGAGCGCGGCGGGTCCGATCGACGCCGCGACGCTCATGGACGGCGACTACGGCAGGGCAATCACCGTCTCGCTCCCCGACGGTGTGAACGAGACCTCGATCCAGTTCGAGTTCGCGCGTCCGTTCCGTGCCGAGGCGTTCACGTTCGGTGGAGTGCCGTCGATCCAGTTCGTGGGGACGCCGCCGATCCCGGACGGTCGCGTCGAGTCGAGCCAGGACGGCCGGACGTGGACGGCGCTCGTGACGCTGCCGGGGCCGGGGCACCCGAACGCGATGTTCCCGGTTCGGACATACAGCTTCCCGTCCACGATCGCGCGCTTCTACCGCGTCGTGCTGCAGCGTCCCGCGGTCAACCCGATGGGCGCGGCGATGGGCATTCCCGCACCGAAGGGGATCACGATCTCGGAGCTGGAGTTCAGCGCCGGCCCGCGCGTCAACCGCTGGCAGGAAAAGGCGCAGTATGGCAACATCGTCGACTACGGGCCCGCCATCGCCACACCCGCCGGGTCGGGCGCGGTGGCCACGCGCGACGTGATCGACCTCACCGGGCGCATGCGCCCGGACGGCACGCTCGACTGGCAGGCGCCGGCGGGGCGGTGGGCGGTGCTGCGCATGGGGTACTCGCTCGAAGGCACCAAGAACCACCCCGCCTCCCCCGAGGCCACCGGGTACGAGGTCGACAAGCTGAACCGCGGCGACGTCGCGTCCTACATGCAGCACTACACCAGCCAGGTTCGCGGCGCGTTAGGCAGCTACTACGGCAAGAGCTTCCGCTACCTGCTGATGGACAGCTACGAGGCGGGGATGGAGAACTGGACGGACGACATGATCGCCCAGTTCCGCCAGCGGCGCGGCTACGACCCGACGCCGTACCTGCCGGTGCTCACGGGGCGCGTCATCGGCAGCGCGGCGGCGAGCGATCGATTCCTCTGGGACTTCCGCCGCACGATCGCCGACCTGTTCGCCGACCAGCACTACGGCACGGCGACCGAGGCGCTCAGGAAGGACGGGATCGGGCTCTACGCGGAGGCGATGGGGGCCGACTTCCCGACGAGCGGCGAGGGGCTGCAGGACAAGGGGCGCGTCTCGATCCCGATGGCCGAGTTCTGGACGCCGGGCCCCGGACAGGACGACGGGACCGACCACATGGCCGACACCAAGGAAGCCGCGTCGGCCGCGCACATCTACGGGCAGAACATCGCCGCCGCGGAGTCGTTCACGACGATGCCGCCGCCGCTGGTGCCGGCATTCGCGCAGTCGCCGTACTACCTCAAGCGCCTCGCGGACCGGGCGATGGCGCAGGGGATCAACCGCTTCGTCATCCACACGTCGGTCCACCAGCCGTTCACCGACAGCACGCACAAGCCGGGCATGACGCTCGGTTTCTTCGGCCAGCACTTCACGCGCAACAACACGTGGGCCGAGCAGTCGAGGGCGTGGCTGGCCTACCTGGGGCGCGCGTCGGAGTTGCTGCAGCAGGGGCGGTTCGTCGGCGACCTCGCCTACTTCTACGGCGAGGGTGCGCCCAACGCGGTGCCGTTCTGGAAGCCGGTCACCCCCGCGCTGCCGGCGGGGTACGACTATGACTGGGTGAACGCCGAGGTGATCCTCGGCCGGATGCGCGTCGAGGACGGCCGGCTCGTGCTGCCGACGGGAATGCGCTACCGCGCGCTCGTGCTCCCGGCGGACGTGAACGCGCTCACGCTGCCGATGGCGCGCAAGATCCGCGACCTCGTCGCCGCCGGCGCGACGGTGATCGCCCCGCCACCGATCGGCGACCCGAGCCTCGGCGACGGCCCCGCGGGCGACGACAGCGTGCGCGCGCTCGCCCGGGAGGTCTGGGGCCATATCGACGGAACGACCGTCACCGAGCACGCCTACGGCAGGGGGAAGGTGTCCTGGGGCACGCCGGTCGCCGAGGTGCTGGCGGCCGACACCCCGCCCGACGTGACCGTCGACGGGCAGGGGCCCGACGCGCGGCACCGCTGGATCCACCGACGCGCGGAGGACGTGGACCTCTACTTCGTCGCCAATCAGCAAGAACGCGCAGAGGACGTGACGGCGAGCTTCCGCGTCGCGGGGCGCGACGTGGAGCTGTGGGACGCGGCGACCGGTGACGTGCAGCCGGCCGCGTACACCACCGCGAATGGGCGGACGGAGGTGCCGCTGCACTTCGACCCGTACGGCTCGACGTTCGTCGTCTTCCGCCGCGTGGCCGCGACCCCATCGCGGGCGGTGCCCGTGCCCGTGCGCACCACGCTCACGACCGTCGCGGGCCCGTGGGACGTGCGCTTCCAGCCCGAGCGCGGCGGGCCGCCGCAGGTGCGCATGGACAGTCTCGCGTCCTGGACGACGTCGGGCGACGCGGGAGTCAGGTATTTCTCCGGCACGGCGACCTACGCGAACGACGTGACCGTGCCCGCGGAGTGGCTGCGTGCGGGTGCACGGGTCGAGCTCGACCTCGGGCAGGTGAAGGAAATCGCGGAGGTGCGCGTGAACGGGCAGCCGGTGGGCGGCATCCTGTGGAAGCCGCCGTTCCGGACGGAGGTAACCGGCGCGCTCACACCGGGCGTGAACCACGTCGAGGTGCGCGTGACGAACCTCTGGCCCAACCGCATGATCGGCGACCTGCAGCCCGGGGTGACGACGCGCTACACGTTCACCGACTTCCGACCGTTCACGAAGGACTCGCCGCTGATGGAGTCCGGGCTGCTCGGGCCGGTGACGTTGGTCGGCGTGTCGGGATCCGCGGCGGGGACGCGAGCGGCGTCTACCGCCGGCGCGCCGGGAGCGCGGTAGATGAACCGCCGCACGATGCTCGCCGCCACGGGCGCGTTCGCCGCGTCGCTCGCGCTCGACGGCGAGCGCGCGGCGGCCATGCGGACTGTTCGGCGGCAATCGGCCGCGCGGGGCGCCGGTGCATTCCCGCAGGGTTTCGTCTGGGGCGCCGCGACCGCCGGTCATCAGGTCGAGGGGAACAACGTCGCGAGCGACATCTGGCTGTTGGAACACGTGACGCCGACCGTATTCGCCGAGCCGTCGGGCAACGCGGTGAACAGCTTCGCGCTGTGGGCGACCGACCTCGACCTCGCGCGGGCGCTCGGCCTCACCGCCTACCGCTTCTCGCTCGAGTGGGCGCGCATCGAGCCCGAGCCCGGGCAGTTCTCGCGCGCGATGCTCGACCACTACCGCGCGATCGTCGACGGATGCCGGGCGCGCGGACTGACGCCGATCGTGACGTTCAATCACTTCACGATGCCGCGCTGGTTTGCGGCGCGGGGTGGCTGGACGAATCCCGAGGCGCCTGCGCTCTTCGGCCGGTTCTGCGACCGCGC
>DASWUT010000620.1:0-5131 GCA_036401455.1 Gemmatirosa sp.
ACGCCGGTCGGGGCGTCGCGCGCCGGCGTCCGTCCGTTCGCGTTAGTCCGATGGTCCCGCGACGGTGGGCGGCACCCCGCGACCGACCGCCGCCCGTCGCGCGTGCGTCGGAGCGGCATAGGTTTCCCGGCGCACGATCCCACTTCCCGGAGAGGCCGATGACGGACGCACCGTCACACGAGTTCCGCGCCGAAGCACCGCTGCCCCGCATGCGCGACGACTCCTTTGCGATCGACGCGCTGTTCGACTGATCCTTCCGAATGCCGAACCCCAACCGCCACGACCGCGTCGAGTACGGCGCCCCCGGACGCCGCGTCGCGATCGTCGCGGGGCTACGCACGCCCTTCGCGAAGGCCGGCTCCGCCCTGGCGCGCCTCTCCTCCACGGAGCTCGGCCGCCACGTCGTTTCGGAGCTGCTCGCCCGCGCGGAACTCGACCCGACCGAGGTGCAGGGCGTCGTCTACGGTACCGTCGTGCAGAGCGTGACCGAGCCGAACATCGCGCGCGAGATCTCGCTGCTGCCCCAGCTGCCGCGTGGGGTGCAGAGCTTCACGGTGAGCCGCGCCTGCGCCTCTGCCAACCAGGCGATCACCGACGCGGCGGACCAGATCGTCCTCGGTCACCTCGACTGCGTCGTCGCCGGCGGGGCCGAGTCGCTGTCGCAGGTGCCCGTGCTGCACTCGCGGCGGATGAGTGAGGCGCTCGTCGCGGCGAGCAAGGCCAGGTCGCTTCCGGCGCGCGCGCGCACGCTGGCCGGCATCCGCCCGCGGGACCTCGTCCCCGTCACGCCCGCAATCTCGGAGCCGAGTACGGGCGAGACGATGGGGCAGAGCGCGGAGAAGATGGCGAAGATCAACGGCGTCTCGCGCGACGAGCAGGACGCGTGGGCGCTCCGCTCGCACCGGCTCGCCGCGGCCGGCACCGCGGACGGACGGCTGACCGCGGAGATCGCGCCGGCGTTCCTCCCCGGGGTCGCCGGCGGCGAGCCGACCGCGCTCGACCGGGACAACGGCGTGCGGGCCGACACGTCGCTGCAGCAACTCGCCAAGCTCTCGCCCGTCTTCGACCGCGCATACGGCTCGGTCACGGCTGGCAACAGCTCACCGCTGACCGACGGCGCGAGCGCGGTGCTGCTCATGCGCGAGGACAAGGCGAAGGCGTTAGGCTACCTGCCGCTCGCCTACGTGCGGAGCTACGCGTACGCCGCGCTCGATCCGGGCGAGCAGCTGCTGCAGGGGCCCGCGCTCGCGATGCCTGTCGCGCTCGCGCGTGCGGGGATCGGCGCGCGCGACGTCGCCCTCGTCGAGATCCACGAAGCGTTCGCGGCGCAGGTGCTCTGCAACCTGAAGGCGTTCGCGTCGCGGGCGTGGGCCGAGCGCGCCGGGTTCACGGAGGCCGTCGGCGAGCTGGACCGGGATCGGATCAACGTGATGGGCGGCTCGATCGCGTTAGGCCATCCGTTCGGCGCGACCGGCGGACGCGTGCTCACCACGCTCTGCCGCGAGCTCGCGCGCCGCGACGCGGAGTTCGGGATGCTGAGCGTGTGCGCGGCCGGCGGAATGGGGCACGTGATGGTGGTGGAGCGGGCGTGAGACCCGCCGTGCCGACGACACTCAGCGATCGCTCATGACCGTACTCCCTGCCCCCAGCCCGGCGGCCCCGGACGCCGTGCGCGACCCCATCACCGTCGAATTACGCGAGGACGGGATCGCCGTCGCCACGTTCGATCTCCCCGGCGCTCCGGCGAACGTGCTCGGCCCGGCGGCGGCCGCGGCGTTCAGCGCGCTGCTCGACCGCCTCGACCGCGACGCCAGCATCCGCGCGTGCGTGCTCCGCTCGGGTAAGCCGGACGCGTGGATCGTTGGCGCGGACATCGAGCAGTTCGCGGCCCTGCGTGACGCGACCGACGCCGAAGCGCTCTCGTGGCAGGGTCAGGCGATGGCCGATCGCGTCGAGCGCGCGCGCGTTCCCATCGTCGCCGCGATTCACGGTGCCTGCCTCGGCGGGGGCCTCGAGGTCGCCCTCGCGTGCGCGTCGCGGGTCGCGACCGACCACGAGAAGACCACGTTCGCACTTCCCGAGGTGCAGCTCGGCCTCATTCCGGGGATGGGCGGCACGCAGCGACTGCCGCGTCGGATCGGGTTGCGCCCGGCGCTCGACCTCATCCTCACGGGCAAGACCGTCCGCGCCCGCCAGGCACGCAAGCTCGGCATCGTCGACGATCTCGTGCACCCGGCCGTGCTGCTCGACGTGGCCGTGCAGCGCGCGCGGGAGCTCGCCGCGGGCACGCGCAAGCGCGGGGGGGTCGCCCGTCCGCGGACGGCCGCCGCGCTCCTCCTCGACGCCAATCCGGTCGGGCGCACGATCGTGTTCAGCCGCGCGCGCGAGCAGACGCTCAAGAAAACGGGCGGCCACTACCCCGCGCCGCTTGCCGCCCTCGACGCCGTCCACGACGGCTACGCCCACGGGCGCGACGCCGGACTCAAGCAGGAAGCGCGGCGCTTCGGCGAGCTCGCGGTGTCGCTGGTGTCCCGCGAACTCGTCTACCTCTTTCACGCGACGACCGCGCTCAAGAAGGACGACACGGCGAGCCACGGTGTGGCCCCCCGCCCCGTGCGCCTGCTCGGCATCGTCGGGGCCGGGTTCATGGGCGCGGGGATCGCGGCGCTCGCCGCGCGCCGCGGGACGGCCGTCCGACTGAAGGATGGCGACCTCGCGCGCGTGGCCCGCGGGATCGACGCGGTCCGCCGCACGCTGCGTGAGGCCGTGGCGCGGCGGCGCGCCACCGCGCTCGAGGCCGCGGCGCAGCAGGCGCTCGTCACCGGCACGGCCGACTTCACCGGCTTTCGCCGCGCCGACCTCGTAATCGAGGCCGTGTTCGAGGACCTCGCGCTCAAACGGCGCGTGCTGGATGACGTCGAGGACGCCGCGCCGCACGCGATCGTCGCGACCAACACCAGCACGATCCCCGTCACCGCGATCGCCGACGGCGCGACGCGGCCGCAACGCGTCGTCGGGATGCATTTCTTTTCGCCCGTGGCGAAGATGCCGCTGCTCGAGGTCGTGCGCGCGACGCACAGCGCGCCCGAGGCGATCGCGACCGCCGTGGCCTACGGCCGCCGGCTCGGCAAGACGGTGATCGTCGTCGGCGACGGGCCGGGATTTTACGTGAACCGCATCCTGGCGCCGTACCTCAACGAGGCCGGCTGGCTGCTCGACGCGGGCGTGCCGGTCGAACGCATCGATGCCGCCCTGGTCGCGTGGGGATTTCCGGTCGGGCCCTTCCAGCTGATGGACGAGGTCGGATTCGAGGTCGCGGCCAAGGCGGGGCAGGTGGTCGCCGACGCGTTCGGCGCCCGACTCGCCCCCGCGCCGGCGCTGCAGCGGGTGCTCGAAAGTGGGCGCGCGGGGCGCAAGGGACGTCAGGGGTTCTATCGGTACGACGCCAGCGGACGACGCGCAGGGGTCGACACGTCGGTCTATGCGATCGCCGGCGTGCGTCCACTCAGCGGCGTCGCCCTGGGCACCGAACGCGCAGCCCCGGGCGACCCGCCGCCGCAGTACGGCGCGGCGCGGATCGCCGAACGTGCGGTCTACCCGATGCTGGACGAGGCAGTGCGGTGCCTCGATGACGGAGTGATCGCCTCGCCGCGCGACGGCGACGTCGGTGCGGTGTTCGGCATCGGCTACCCGGCGTTCCGTGGTGGCCCGTTCCGAACGCTCGACGCGCTCGGCCCCGCGACGGTGGTGCAGGCGCTCGACGCGCTCGCCCGGGCGCACGCCGGCCGGTTCGCGCCAGGCGCGGGTCTGACGGCGATGGCGAGCGAGGGCGGCCGTGCGCACCCGCGCGGATAGCCGTCGCCGGTGGTCGTCGCGCAGGGCGGCCGCGTGTAACAGCTGTGATACGGCAGCAGTGGTGACCGACCCTGGCCGACCGGTGTATACTCGCCGGCTTCCCCGGTGAAACCGCGCCGGCACGCTTAAGCGTACGAACTAGTTCGAGCGTGTTCGAACTGCCGGATCCCGGCAGTGACCGAGACACATCGTTGAGGGTCTACTGGCTGTGGAGATGAACGATGCGGCGATCGTCGCCCAGGTTCTGGGTGGGGACGTCGAAGCGTACGCGCTCCTCGTGGCGCGCTACCGCCCGCGGTTGTCGCGGTACGCGTTGCGCATGTTGGGCGACCGGGAGGATGCGCAGGAGGCATTGCAGGACGCCTTCGTGCGGGCCTACCGGGCGCTCGGGCGCTGCGGCGACCCAGAACGTTTCGGGTCGTGGCTGTTCAGCATCCTCGTCAATCGGTGCCGGACGACGGGGGCGCGGGCCAGCCGGCGGGCGCGGACGTTCGTGTCGGACGAAGCGGCCACGCACGTCGCGGTCGACACGCATCCGGTCGAACAGGCCGCGATGCGCGAAGAAATCGAACGGGCGCTTGCCCGGCTCGATGCGGAGCAACGGGAAGCATTCCTGCTAAAGCACGTCGAAGGTCTGAGCTACGAAGAAATGGCGGAACTCACGGGCGCGGGCGTCTCCGCGCTCAAGATGCGGGTGAAGCGGGCCTGCGATCGGCTGCGCGGACTCCTGCAGGAGGCTTACAGTGCGTAACGGCAGCGACGACGATCACCTGCGGAACGCCGCGTTCGGGCCCGGCCCGTTCGCTGGCGTGCCGTCGATCGCCGTACCAGGCGTAGTAGACGATGACGAACCGTTCGCTCTCGGCGAGCTCGTGGCGGCGCTCCGGCGCCCTGCGGACTTCGGACCGGGCGTCGACACGGCGGTGATGGACGCGATCCGCCTCGCGCCCGCCCCGCTCGTTGTCGTCCCCGGGTCGGCCCGGCGCCCCGCGGTGCGGTCGCGGCGACGCGACGCGTCCTCGCCCCCCCTCGAATCCGCCGTACCCGCGCCGCTGCCGCGGGCCTGGCGCTGGTTCACCCGACCGCGCGCCGTGCGCGTCACCCCGCTCGGCGCGCTCGCGGCGGCCGGCATCGCCGTCGCGGCCGTCTTCGGCCTGCGCCGCGAGGCCAGCCGTAACGCGGGCGAGCTTGCGTCCACGGGGCCCGACGCGTCGGCGACGGGCGAGTTCGCGGCCGTGCGCCGCGACCCGGTGACGGACGCGACCGCCGCGTCGCC
>DASWUT010000621.1:0-1753 GCA_036401455.1 Gemmatirosa sp.
GCGCCGAGGTCGACGGCGACTTGCTCGCCCTCGCGCGTGATCGTGAACCGGTCGAGATTGCGCGTCGCCCGCCCCTCGATGAACGCCCCGTCGGGCTGGTACTTCGACTTGTGCTTGGGGCACTGGAAGCGGTGGTCGGCGTCGAGCCAGCGCACGGCCACGTTCTGGTGCGGACACGAGAGCGCGAAGGCGTAGACCGCGTTCTGCCACCGCACGAGAATGACCTCGGCGTCGCGGTCGATCGACACGCCGTCCGCGGCCGGGACGGGATAGCGCCGCACCTCGCCGCCGGCGCCCGGCTCGACCGCGAGGGCGCGCACGAGGCGGGCGGGGAGCGCGGCCGCCTCGCGCGTGCCGCCTAACGCGACGAGAGCGGCGCCGCCGAGGAGCGCGTCGTGGAGGAAGCGGCGGCGGCCAGCAGCAGGCGGCGCTGTGCCGTCATCACAGGATTCGCAGGTGGGGCCGGCCGCCCGGTCAGGCAAGTGGAACATCGAATGAGCGGGTCAAGGAGACGCGGGGAGGGTCGCGCCACGTGAGGCGTCAGGCGACGCTGGTCAGGGCGACGCCGACGACGGTCGTCGCGGTCCAGAGCGCGAGGCTCGTCCACGTCGCCGCGCGGAGCCGCCGCCAGCGTGCGAGCGCTCCGGGGCTGCCGAGGGCGACGGGCCCGCGCAAGCCGGACTCGGCGCGCTCCAGGACCGCGCCGTTGACGAGGAGGAGGACAAAGAGCGCGAGCTTGAGCCAGAACACCCACGAGAGCGCGTAGGTCTTCACGTCTGCCGCCGCGAGCAGCACGCCGCTGACGACCAGGACGGCGAGCGCGGTCAGCACCGGACGGTGCACCGCGCCGAGCTCGCCTAACAGGCGCCGATCCTCGGCAACGGCGTCGGATGCCCGGCCGCGCGCTCGCAGGACACGCAGCGTGGTCCGGTCGGCGGCGATCGCGAGCCCGCCGCCAAAGAGCAGCGCAACGGTGTGCACCGCGACGACCGACGTCGAAAGGAGCTTCGAGTCGCTGTAGCGCGACTGCCAGGGGCCCAGTGCGCGGGCGAGCGCCTCGACGAGCGCGGGCGCGGCATCAGTCTTCAGCAACACGAGCGAGGCGAGGCCGACGTTTACGGGAAGCATCGAAACCGAACCATCACTTCCGCCACAGCCACATCATCGCCGTGCCGACGGTGCTCACGCCCATCGAGACCAACGCCGCATTTTTGTGGCGCGCGCGGCCTGCGGCCGAGTGCTCCGCGTCACCCGCCACCGCGCCCGTGTAGGCGAAGCCGGCGTCGGCGGCGAGCAGCAGCGCGGAGTGCAGGTAGCGGCGCGTGCGGTCCGAGGGGTCGTGCCGCGCGTCGTACAGGTTCCACAGGCCGGTCACGGTGTTCACGGCGAACAGCGCGCCGAGCCCGGCCGCGGTGCCAACGTGCGCCCCCTTTACCCACCCCGGCTGCGGGTTACTGCTCAGCAGCCGGTTGCCGAGCCAGTACTCGCCGGCGAAGAGTGGGAGCATCGCGTAGCTGCCGACGCGGTGGATCGTGAGGCGCGTCGCGTACGCGTCGCTGTATTCGATGGCGCGCGGGCGGCGCGTCGAGTCGGCGGGGGTGGGCGTGGCGGGCCGAGCGACCGCGAATGCGGAGACGGTATCGGATAACGGCGCGGACGCGGTGTCGAACGCCGCGGCGCGCGCGGTGTCACGGACGGCGCCGATGCAGGCGCTTACAACGAGGACAGTAAGCATCAATACGAATGGCTGGAT
>DASWUT010000622.1:0-1560 GCA_036401455.1 Gemmatirosa sp.
GTTCGTCTTCCAGCCCGTCTACGCGGCGTACCTGAACCTGATCGAGCCGTGGTGGAAGGTGCTGCGCTCGCTCGCGCTCCACGGCAAGCGCTTCGCGACGTGGGCGGAAATCGAGCACGCGATCACGCGCGCGACGGCGTATTGGAATGCACACCGGCACCCGTTCGTGTGGGGCCGCCGGCGCCGACACCGCCCTCGTCGGGCCCCCGGCATCGCCCTCGCGCCTAACCCCGCGTGATCTGGCGGACGCACCACTTAGCCGCAATACTGCTTAGTTAGTAATCTCGACGGTGTAGGATTGAGGTCGGGACACGCGCGTCGGGTGGCGAATGGGGAACGCGCTCATCTTCCGCCGCACGGCGCGGGGATGCACGCGGCCGCGGCTTGACCCAACCGGGTCGTCGAGGAGCTCAGTGAGGATGGCGGCCCGGACCCGGGCTTGGTCCGGAGGGGGAAAAAGCCGCGAAGCGCGGCAGGGTCCGGCGTACCACGCGCACCGCATGCACGAAGGAGAGCATGTCGGGGTCGCGGGTCGCCGTGCGCGCCGCGTCGTGCATCAGCCCCCGCACGGCGAAGTGAGCGAGCAGCAGGCCGTACACCTCTTGGCGCACGAGTTCGGGCGTCTTGCTGCGCAGCACGATGCGCGCCCCCCGCAGGTGCGTCTTCAGCTCGTCGAACGCGGTCTCGATCTCCCAGCGCTCCTGATACAGGGCGGCCAGCTCCGCCGCGGGCGCGGCGGCTGGGTCGACGATGGTCGTGACGAGGCGATAGACCACCTCGCCGTCCGCCGCCGGGGCAGGCGCCGCCTCGGCGTCTGCGGCCGCGTCGCTACGCGCCGTGCTGCGCACCGTGTATTCGATGACCCGGACCGGGACTAACGCCCGGTCGATCGCGCGCGAGCGGCGCGCATGCCAGCGCAGGTGACTCAGGTAGGAGCCGTCGGGCAAGCGCTCCACGCACGGCAGTTGTTGCGTCGTACGGACGCGCCAGACGAGCGCGGCCCCGGTGGCGGCCGCGGCCCGCCAGAGATCGTAGCTCAGGAACTGGCGGTCGGCGAGGCAGAGCATGTCGGGCGCGAGCCGGGCTACGACCGTGTGCGCGAGCGTCGTCTCGCCCGTGCGGTACGTGCCCAGGGCGGCACCGAACACCACATGCGTCCCGGTCTCGGCGAGGCCCACGAAGCGGACCTGGGGGAAGGCCGTCCGCCCCCGCGCGGTCCCGGGACGCCCGAAGGCGAGCGCATTGGCCTCGGTGTCCGCGACGTCGAGCGTCGTACCGTCGAGGCTCACGATCCGCCACGCACGGTACCAGGCGCCGCGAGTCGTCGGCGTGGCGACCGGCTGCACGAGCCGCTCGTAGAGCCGGCGTAGCGGGGCGGCGCCGAGGCGGGTGCGGGCCTGCGAGATCGCGGACGTGCCGGTGTCAACAGCGCCGGCGACATGGACAGATCCAGCGGTCCAGAAGTGGACACATTATGCGGTGGGCGAGGCACCTCCGGCGTGTGGGGGTGGGCCGGGAAGACCGGCCTTGCGGCGGTGCCGCACGCGATAGCTCTCGCCA
>DASWUT010000623.1:0-2451 GCA_036401455.1 Gemmatirosa sp.
CGCTCCTCGACTCCGCCAAGCGCGTGCTCGGCACCGACAGTGAAACGGAGGCCGTCACCGTCGCCCTGCAGCGGGTCGTCGCGAACGCTCGCGTGGCGCAGGGGCTGCGTGCACTTGGCGGAACCCGCCCCGTCGACGAAACGCTGCTGGCCGATCGCTGAACGGCGCGGGGCGCGGCCGTGCGCATCCTCGACCGCCCCACCTGACCTCGCCCCCATGCCCGTCCGCATCGAAGGTCGCCCGTCCGGCGAGCGCCGCGACGACGCCGCGCTTCACCCCGCCGCGGGTGCGCCCGGTATGGAGCCGCGCTGGACGTCGAGTGCGAAGAGCGGCGTCGGCACCGCGCTCGATCCGCGGAGTCGCGTCTGGTTCACGCTCTCGCACGGCGTCGTCAACGAGGTCTACTACCCGCGCGTCGACCAGGCCGTGCTGCGCGACCTCGGGCTGCTCGTCGCGGGGCCCGACGGGGCGTTCTACGAGGAGAAGCGCGACGCGGCGAGCGTGGTCTCGCTGCTCGCACCGGGGGTGCCGGGGTACCGGCTCGTGAACACCGCCGAGGACGGCCGCTGGCGCGTGACGAAGACGGTGGTCGTGCACCCGGGGCACGACGTGCTCGTGCAGCACGTCGTCTTCGAGCTGCTGGGGGCCGATCCCGACGCTGCCGCGTGGCGCGTGTTCGCGCTCATGGCGCCGCACGTGGGCAACCAGGGCGCGGGCAACGACGGCTGGGTGGCCGACTACAAGGGGGTCGAGGCGCTGTTCGCCTCGCGCGCGGGCACGGCGCTCGCGCTCGTGTGCGGGGCGGGGTGGCGCGATGCGACGGCCGGCTACGTCGGCGCGAGTGACGGTTGGCAGGACGTGCGCGCGCACGGCCGCCTCACGAGCGGTGCCCGCGTCGCGCGCGACGGCAACGTCGCGCTCTGCGGCGAGGTGGACCTCGTGGCCACCGGCCTAACGGGCCCGAACACCCGCGCCGAGTTCGTCCTCGCGTTAGGCTTCGGGCAGAACGCGGCGGAGGCGGGGCAGCGGGCGCGGCTCGCGCTCCTCGACCCGTTCGACGACGTGGCGGCCGCGTACGTCGCCGACTGGGAAGAATTCCTCGGACGCGGATCGCTGCACGGCGTGCCGGGATTGTCCCCCGCGGGCGGGCCCGGCGCGGAGCTGGACCTGGTGCGCATCAGCACCGCCGTGCTCCGCACGCATGAGGACCAGCGCGCGCCGGGCGGGATGATCGCCTCGCTGTCGATTCCGTGGGGGCAGTCGAAGACCGATCACGACCTCGGCGGCTATCACCTGATCTGGCCCCGCGACCTCGTCGAGTGCGCGGGCGGGCTGCTCGCCGCGGGGCACGAGGAGAGCGCGCGGCGCACACTTCGCTTCCTCATGGCCACCCAGGAAGCCGACGGGCACTGGCCGCAGAACATGTGGCTGGACGGCACGCCGTACTGGGACGGCGTGCAGATGGACGAGACCGCGTTCCCGATCCTGCTCGCCGACCTCGTGCACCGGCTCGGTGCGATGGACACCCTCGATCCGTGGCCGATGGTGCGCGGTGCCGCGGCGTTCCTCCTTGGCCACGGCCCGGTGACGCAACAGGACCGCTGGGAGGAGGACGCCGGCTACTCGCCGTTCACGCTCGCCGTCGAGATCGCGGGGCTGCTGGCCGCCGCCGACGTGGCCGATCGCGCGGGCGAACGCGACAGCGCGGCGTTCCTGCGCGAGGCCGCCGACGCGTGGAACGCGGGCATCGAGCGGTGGACGTACGTCGCCGACACGCCGCTCGCGCGGCAGGTGGGCGTGGCCGGCTACTACGCGCGCATCGCGCCTCCCGACGTCGCCGAGGCCGGATCGCCGACGGGGCCTAACGCGGGGTTCGTGCCGATCAAGAACCGCGTCGACCCCGGGCTCCGTGCGCGCTACGACGCGGTGGTCAGCCCCGACGCGCTGGCGCTCGTGCGCTTCGGGCTGCGGAACGCGCGCGACCCGCGCATCCTCGACACCGTGCGCGTGGTCGATGCGATCCTCAAGACCGACACGCCCACCGGCCCCGTGTGGCACCGCTACAACGAGGACGGCTACGGCGAAAAGGAGGACGGCAGCCCGTTCGACGGCGCGGGGATCGGGCGCGGGTGGCCGCTGTTCGCCGGCGAGCGGGGACACTGGGCGCTCGCGGCGGGGGACGCGACGGAGGCGCGGCGGCTGCTCGACACGATGGCCCGACAGGCCAGCGACGGCGGGCTGATCCCGGAGCAGGTGTGGGACGCGCCCGACCTGCCCGCGCGCGAGCTCTACTGCGGTCGCCCCGCCGGTTCGGCGATGCCGCTCGCCTGGGCGCATGCGGAGTACCTCAAACTCGCGCGCTCGATCGGCGACGGGCGGGTGTTCGACCTGCCGCCAGCCCGCGGCGCGCTACGCCGGGCCGGCGGGGGCCGCGACGCCGCGCGTCGCGCT
>DASWUT010000624.1:0-3647 GCA_036401455.1 Gemmatirosa sp.
CAGACTGAAGTGTCGAGCGAGTTGATCGAATCGTACGGAGGTACCGGCTTCGGCATCGAGGGCAGCTTTCAGCCGCACGACGTTCTGCGCGAGTTCCCACGCACTGAGTCCTGCACGCTGCGCGTTCTCCTCGGCCGTGAGTACGGCAAGCCGCGCATCCGACAACTCGTCCGGCTCCAGCACAAACGCGGGAATAGTTTCATAGCGGTCGTGGACAGCGGCATCGGGACTGCGGGCGAGCTGCAGGTATGCGCGGTACCGCCGTTCACCGAAGACCAGCGTGTACGCATTCGCAGCACCCGCGACAGTTCGACGGACGAGAACGGGGTGCTGCAACCCCGTGTCGTCGATCGAGCGTGCGAGCGCATCGATACCGGAGAAGTGCCGCCGCGCTTGATGAGGCGAGGGAGCGACCGCGGTGACCGGGATCAGTTCGACGGGGCGTGAGACGCCACGACCGCCGGCCACGGGCTCCGCCGGAGCTGCCGGACCAGCGGTCTTGGTCCCCGCGTCGGAGGAACTGTGACGTGGCTGCGCGGAGCGCTCCGGTGCCGTGACCCCGGCCGCGGAGTCGGTCGGCGGTGTGTGTACGATCGACGGGGTGAGCGTGTCCAGGACGGCCTGGGTCTGCGCGTCGGGCCGCAGGGCGGCAAGTGCGGCGCGTTCTTCGGGCCGCACCTCGCGGCGAACACCGCCGGCGAGCCCGCGCTTGAGCAAGGACCGGTCGCTCGTGGGGCCGCGCTTTGCGCCGGCGCTCACGACGCCTTCCGCGCTGTGCGAGTCTTGCCGCGTTGCCGCGTCGACCGAGCGGCCGAATCAGGAACGGACGACTGCGGAGCTGCGCCGAGCTGGACGTCGCTCGCGATATGATCGGCAAGCGCCTGGTACGCTTTCGCGAGTGTTCCATCCCCGACGACCTCGTCGTAGAGGACGGCTGGCCGGAGGTACATGTTGGCGGTCTCGCCGGTCGTCCGGTGCGGAATCACGGTTGGGTAGACAAAGTCCGGATACTTGCCACGGAGCAGCTCGAGCGCCTCGCGGGTATTGCGTCGCCCGCTGATCGCTTTCGTGAGGACAATGCGGACCGGTTTCGCGCGATCAACCGACTCATGGATCGCGGCAATCACGTAGTCGACCGCATCGAGGTCGTCGGCGGTCGGTGCGGTTGGGACGACGACGAGGTCGGCGCTGGCCGCGACGGCCAGGGAAATGTCACCGAGCACTGGGACCGTGTCGACCAACACGAGATCGGCGCCCTGCATCGCACGACGGACGTGGGCTGTTACGGCTTCGCGCTGTGCGCTCCAGAACGACGCGCCGCTCCGGTATACGGTGAGGGTCCCTCCACCAGCCGCAACCTGATCGAGTTCGATCTGAACGGGCGGTGCCGTGAGTGGATCGGGAACGGTCGTGATCGGCGCTTCGGCGCCGTCGGCATTCCGCTCAGGAAGCGCGCGCGTCGTCGTCGCCTGTGGGTCACAGTCGACCAATGCGACGCGATACCCGCGACGGGCGATCTCGGTGCCGACGCTGAGCGTGCAGGCGGACTTGAGGGTGCCACCCTTCGCGCCTATGAAGGCGACAATAGGAACCATGCGGGCCTGAGCGAATGTGAATCGGGGACGATGTCGCCGCACAGGAAGGCGTGCGCTGCGGCGCGGCGGGAACAAAGCGTAGCGCGGTCGTGCGTTGGCCGCTTCGGACGTGTTCGGTAACCGAACGCGAAGTGGTGCCACACTCAAGTGGTTGTGGGGTGTCGCGTACTTCGGGTCGGAACACCAGTCCGTTTTACGGCGGCGATGGACGTCAGAGCTGTGTCGAGAGCCGATGGCTGCCGAATCCTTGTCCTTGGGATCCCCATTCGGTAACCGAATGACGGTAGATCTCGCGTGTCGACGTCCACATCTTCTGGCATACGGTTCGGTAACCGAACGAGGTGCTCGTTGCGCACACGACAGGATCATCGCGCACGTACCGCGTGGTCTGCCGTCAGATCGGGAGACAGAAGCGCGCACCGAGTTCTCGCCTGCCCCTGTGATTCGCGAACGAGTACCGTGACTTGGCGCACGGCGTCGGTGCACGGCGTCGGTGCACGGCGTCGGTGCACGGCGTCGGTGCACGGCGCCAGAGGTCGCGTGGATCTGCCCACCACACCCGGCGATGACACCGCGCACCCGTTGAGGCGCTCGACCTGCAACGTATGAGCAGCCCCTCACCGCCCAGCGCGTCATCGACTACTGCGGCCGAACTCGATCCCGGCGAGGTCCGCACGCCGGCCGCGTCAACGCGCCACGCCTTGCGCGCGCTCGCCCGGCGCTGGCGCCTGCTGGCCGAGGAGATCGCCACGCATGCCATGCTGTTGGACGAGATCACGGCTGCGCATGCACCGCTGCCGCCGCATCGAGTCTCCATGGTGCGTTCGGCATCGGCCCGGACGCAGCGGTCGGGATGTTGATCGTCGCGGGCGTCAACTTCGGGCGCATACGGACCACGTGACACCCCCGTGAGTGTTCAAACATGCCGGGCAGTCCAACGGGCGACGCCGCTCGTGGCCTCAGCGGGTGCGGGCGCGCGCTCACCGGGTGCGAGCTCCCGCCGTGGTCAGGCGGTTGAGGTGCTGCGCCGGGGCCGCGAGAAGGAACTGCGTCGGAGGCCGACGAAGCGCGGCCCGACTGGCCGTCGATGCCGACGAGATCGACCGGGTGGAGCGCGCTGGCGCTCGGCTGGCACGGCGGATAGCCTCACGCGACGAACGCCCGCGCGCCCGCCCTCGGCCGTTGCAACTCCCGCTTCTCGTGTTCACCACGACGACGCGCCGCCTCGTCCTGACGCTGTCCCCGCTCATCGCCGCCGGCTGCCTCGCCGCCGGCTGCGCCTTGGCGCGCCCGGCCGTTGCTCGAGCGTCTGGCGCCCACACCGCCGCCACATCTACACAGCCCGACTCGGCGACGGCCGGCCACGACATGGCCGACATGGACATGGGGAACATGCGTGGCCACGTGATGGAAGCGCCGGTGCGGATCCCGCCCGGCGCGCTCTTCACCGAGGCGGACGTGCGCTTCATGCAGGGGATGATTGCCCACCACGGGCAGGCCATCCACATGGCGCGCCTCGCCACGACGCGCGGCGCGAGCCCACGCGTCCTCCGCTTTGCGCAGAAGCTCAACCAGTCGCAGGGCGCCGAGATCCGGCTCATGCAGGAGTGGCTCGTCGCGAACGGGCAGCCTGCGCCCGACACCGGATCGTGGCGCGGCATGACCATGCCGGGGATGCTCACCGCCGCGCAGCTTGCCGCGCTCGAAGCCGCGCACGGCGCCGAGTTCGACGCGCAGTTCCTCGGGCGCATGATCCAGCACCACGAAGGCGCGCTGCGTATGGTGGCCGACCTGCTCGCGACGCCGCGCGCCGCGCAGGACGTCGACGTCTCCGTGCTCGCCAACGACGTGGAGACGACGCAGACCGCCGAGATCGGCCTGATGCGCCAGATGCTGTCCGCCCTTCGCGTCCCCTCGACCGGAGCACGTTGACCCATGGCACTCGCTCGTCCGCTCAAGACCCTCGCGTGGGCGTGCGCGCTCGCCGCGCCAGCGCTCCACGCCGTGCACGCGCAGACGTACCCGTCCGGCGACGACCCGCGTAACGGTCTC
>DASWUT010000625.1:0-9409 GCA_036401455.1 Gemmatirosa sp.
GGCGCGTCCCTGTCCGGGGCTCGCGACGCTCGAACCCCGCCGACAGGCGGGCGGTGCGGTCGGTGCGCTCGGTGATGCATACGGCGACCTGATCGTCGATCGCGCCCTGCGGACACGCGCAGTGGCGCTGGCCGACTACGACTACCTGCACCCGTCCCTCTCGCTCACCACCACGGTCGCCGGCGGCGACGGCATGGGGGAGGTGTTCGACTATCCGGGCGGGTATCTCGAGACCGCCGAGGGCGATCGCTACGCGCGACTGCGGCTGGAGGCGGCCGACGCACAACGCGAGACCGCTGAAGGGACGAGCGGGGCGCCGGCGCTGACGAGCGGATACACGATGGCGTTCGTCGGCCACGGCCCGGGCGCGGGCGGGCGGAGCTGGCTCGTCACGCGCGTCACGCACGAGGCGCGGCAGGGCGGGCTCGTGGCGGCGGACAGCAGCGGCGACGGCTTCTCCTACGGCAACCGCTTCACGCTCGCCTCGGTGGACGTGCCGTGGCGTCCCCCGCGCCGCACGCCGCGGCCGCGCGTGCAGGGCACGCAGTGCGCGCTCGTGACGGGCAACGCGGGCGAGGAGATCTGGACCGACGCGCACGGGCGCGTGACGCTGCACTTCTACTGGGACCGGCACGGAACGCTCGACGCGAACAGCTCGTGTTGGGTGCGCTGCTCGACGGCCTGGGCCGGGCGCGGCTACGGGCAGTTCTCCGTGCCGCGCGTCGGACAGGAGGTGCTGGTCGACTTCCTCGAGGGCGACCCGGATCGGCCCGTCGTGGTCGGGCGCGTGTTCAACGCCGACCAGCCACCGCCGTGCGACCCGGGCGGGTCGCGTGGCGTGGTGAGCGGCATGCGCTCGAAGACGCACAAGGGGAGCGGCTACAACGCGATGGAGATGGACGACACCACGGGGAAGGAGAAGATCGCCGTGCACGCGCAGTACGACATGATCACCGACGTCGGGCACAACGATACACAGACGGTGACCAACGATCGAAAGATCACGGTGAAGGGCAAGCACACCGAGGACGTCACGGGCGACACCGCGATCTCGATCACGACGGGGAATTACAAGCACACGGTCGCGACGGGCACCGGAACGTTTGCGGTCACCGGCGCCGTGAAGGAGACGTACGGCGCCACGCAGGATACCACGGTCGCGGGGAAGATCTCGATCAGCTCCACCGGGTCGGAGATCGCGATCACGGCGGCGACGAAGCTGTCGATCGTCGTCGGCGCGGCGACGCTCACGATGAATGCGGACGGCTCGATCGCGCTGAACGGCAAGAAGCTGGAGATCATCGGCGACACCGACATCAAGGTGTCCGCGCCGACGCTCGCCGTGACCGGCGGGACCAAGGCGAGCCTCGGCGTCGGCAATCAGCAGATCACGTGCGACACGGCCAAGGTCAACGTGTCCGGCGCCGCGATCAACGCGTCGGCGATCGGGACGCACGAGATCACCGGCGCGCTCGTCAAGATCAACTGATTTCACGACCACGCACCGGCCACGAGCGCGCCGTCCATGCAATCACTCGTCGACGAGTTCAAGGGTGCCGTGTCGACATTCGCGGCACAACGCGACGATGTCGCACTCGTCGTGCGGGCGCGAGACGGCGAGGCCCCGCTCGTCTTCGCGCTGCTCGAGCAGCTCGAGGACGAACTGCCGGCGGCGATGTGCTGGCTCGTCAACGAGGAGTTCCGGGGCGTCGCGGACTTCGTCGCAATGGCCGTCGCGACGTTCGCCGCGCGCCACGGCGCGGTGCGACAGGCGATGCTGGCTCGCGGCGACGCCGCGCCATGGCCCGAGCTGCCGGCGGCACTCCGCGACGACACGTACCCGCCGGTCGAACGGCTGCGCGAGGCGATGATCTTCTCGCGCCGGTTGCTGCCGTTCCCGGCGGAGATGGTCGTGCTCTGGGGGTTGTTCCCGCTCGTCGTGCACGATCCGGACGGGTGGGCATGGTTGCACGCGCAGCTGCTGCCGCATCAGCTGCCCGACCCGTGGTGCCGCGGTATTCGCGTGCTCTCCCGTGCGATGCCCGACGACGCGACGCTGCCCCACACCCTGACCGGCATGCCGCGCGTTCGGTGGACCGCACCGGACTTCGCGCCCGACGCCGTCGCGCGCGCGCTGGAGCAGGACGCGACGGACCCGGCGCGCCCGCTCTTCATCCGGATGCAGGGACTGTTCGCGTCGGCGACGACCGATGGCTCGTACGGCCGGATCGACGCCGCGCTGCAGAAGTACGCACTCGTGCTGAAGTACGCGCTCGGCACGGAGAACGCCGCGCTCGCGGCGCTCACGCTGAATGGACTCGGTGAGCTGCACGCGCGCGCGGGACACGACGCGCAAGCGGTGCGCTGCTTCGAGGCCGCGGTCGAGCCCGCGGCGGCTGCACCGGGACCGCCCGTGCCCATCCTGCTGAACATCGCGCTCAATCTGGGCGGCGTGCGTACGCGGCAGGGGCAGTGGGCGGCAGCGGAGCCGTGGTACGACGGCGCCCAGGCGCTCGCGACGGTGCAGCGCGACGCGAACACGAAGCTGCACGCGATCGAGCAGCTCGGCACCTGTCAGTACATGCAGGCGAAGTTCGCGCACGCGGAGCGGACGTGGCAGGCGGGCGCGCACGTCGCGGGCGAATTGCAGCTGACGGAGGTACGGCTGCGGATGCTGGGACTGCTACACCATCTGTACGGCTATATCGGTGACGGTGTGCGGCAGGCAGGAGTCGCCCGCGCGATGGCCGCTCACCCCGTCGCGGTCGGCTGAGGACGTCCGACCCATGCCCGCCGATCTGACCGCGACGCACACGGACGTCGACCACGCCATCGCGGCGCATCAGGCCGCGCAGGCGCAGGCCGCCCAGGCGGCCGCGCCACCGCCGGACGCGTTGGAGCACCCGATCGACGCGGCGCTCGCCTCGACCGGGTTGACCGGCCCACCCGGCGGCGGGGTGGCCGGCCGCTGGTGGAAAGGGGTGCAGGATTCGGCGCACAACCTCTTTCACCCCGACCCGCCGCCCGCGTCGCAGACGGGCGGCCAGCACGCGGCATCGGTCGTGCGGAACTTCCAGGGCGTCGTGGGCGGCGTCATGGGTGCGTTAGGCATGCCGCTGGACATGATGAACACCGGGTTCGCCAACCTCACCGCCCCGCTCGCCGCGCTGTTCCCGAGCTTCCCCGCGGCGACGCTCGGGATGCTCTATGTCGGGATGCCGCACACGCACGTGCACCCGCCGAGCCTGATCCCGCCCGCACCGCCGATCCCGCTGCCGAGCCTCGGGCCGATCTCGCTCGGCGTATCCGTCAAGGTGTTGATCGGCGGTGCGCCGGCGGCACGTGCGGGGGATCTCGGCATCGCGCCGACGTGCGGTGGATTCACCCCGTTCTTTCAGATCAAGACCGGGTCGTCCAACGTGTTCATCGGCGGCAACCGGGCCGCCCGGATGCTCGACGTGTGTACGGTGTGCGTCGCGGCACCGCCGCCGGCCGCGCCGATCAGTGCCGGCGCGATCATGGGCGCTGTCGGCTCGGTCGCGCGGGTCGCCGAGGCGGCGATCAAGTACGGCGGGGTGATCGTGCAGGCGGTCGGGATGGCGGCCGACCTCACCGAGGCCGCGGTCGACGACAGCGAGAGCATGGCGGCCGCAAAGGCGCTCTCGGCGGGGATGGCCGCGGCGCAGATGGCCGCCGACGCGGCGAAGATGGCGCTCTCGGCCGCGATGGGAAAGGATCCTGGCGGGCCGCCGGTCGCGCTCATGGGTGCGGTGACGCTCGGGCAGCCGAACGTGCTGATCGGCGGGTTCCCAATGGTGAATTTCCCGAACCCCGTCGACATGCTGCTCGGGCGGCTGGCGCGGTACAAGCGGACGCCGCCCCCGCCCCAGGAGCCACCGAGTCAGTGCACCACGGGCAACTGCCCCTCGCGATAACGCGGATCCCTCATGTCCTGCCTCATCCCACCAGGCATCGCCCACCGTCTCGTCGGCGACCCGATCGACGCCATCACCGGCGCGAGCAGCGAGATCGTCCGCGACTTCCGGTTGCCGGCGCCGATCGCGCTCAACTGGCGGCGGCACAACGACAGCGCGCGCGTCGACGTGCACGGCGCGCTCGGCTGGGGGCACGCGCACGAGTACGAGCGTACGCTGCAGTTTGACCTGGACGGAATCCGGTACATGGGGCCGTTAAGCCAGACGGTCGCGTTCCCACCGCTCGCCTGCGACGGTGCGACCGCGGCGGCGGGCGGTCTCGTCCTCCGGCGCGTCGGAGCGCTGCGCTACGCCGTCGCCGCCGCCGGCGAACCGACGATGGTCTTCGAGTTCGCCAACGTGGACCGTCCCTGTCCGATTACCGCGCTGGTGCATGGCCGGTCGCGCCTGCGCTTCGCGTACCGCGCGGACGGCGCGCTCGCGGCGATCGACCTGTCGGACGGGCGCGTCGTGCGGGCGGAGTGCGACGGCTTCCGGCACGTGTGCGCCCTCACGTTGATGCACGTGGACGGCCGGACGCGCGAGCTGGTCCGGTACCGGTACGACGAGGCCGGGAACATGGTCCACGGCGTCGACGCGTACCGTCACCCGTTCACGTACGAGTACGACCGCGCGCACCGGATCGTCCAGCGCACCGACCGTCGCGGGTACGCGTTCCGGTTCGCCTACGACGCACTCGGGCGGTGCGTGGCGTCCGAAGGAGTCGACGGGCTACATGCGGTTCGCCTCGAATTCCGGCCGGACGAGCGCCACACGCGCGTCACCCAGGCCGATGGTGGGGTGTGGACGTACTGGCACGACGAGCGACAGCTGCTCACCGCGATCATCGATCCGTACGGCGGTGCGCGGACGTTCGCGTACGATGACCGCGGGCGGGTCGCCGAGGAGAAGGATCCCAACGGCGACGTGACCCGCTGGCTCTACGACGCGAGTGGGCGATACGTCGGCAAGCGATCCTCGCTAGGCGACGTCGCACTCGCGGGCGAGTCGGTGTTCCGCCCGGACCAGCGGGCGCATCGCGTGCCGTCGTCGCCGGCCGAGTGGGAGTGGGGCGACCTGATCGCGCGGGCGCGGCGCAGCGTGCCCGATGCGGTGGATGCGGCAGAAGCGACCGAGCTGCCGGGCGTGGCGCGCCGCCTCGTGGCGCTCGTCCGCGAGCCCGACCCGTCGACGCCGGCGGCCCCCGAGTATGTCGCGGAGGAATGTGATGACCTCGGCGCGCGCTTGCGCGCCGTCGCCGCCGACGGTCGTGCGCGGCGGTGGGGCTACGACGCGGGCGGTAACACGTTGCGGTACGCCGACTTCGATGGATCGGTCGTGGAGTGTGAGTACGGGTCGTGGGATCTGGCGGTGCGGCGTACCGACGCGCTCGGACGGGCGCTGACGCGTCAGTTCACGACGTCGGCGCAGGTGGCCGCCGTGGTCGACCCCGGCGGCGTGCGCACCGCGTACGTGTACGACCTGGCCGGGCGCGTGACCGAGTTCTGGTATGACGGCGCGTGCGCCGAGCAGTACCGGTACGACGTCGCAGGCAATCTCGTGGCGACGCTGGACGGTGCGGGGGGCGTCATCGCGACGCAGGAGTATGGCGAGCAGAATCTGCGCGTCGCCCGCCGACTCGCGACGGGAGAGACGCATCGCTTCGCGTACACGCCGCGCGGCGAGTACGCGGCGGTCGCGACCGACGAGGCGCGGGTCACGTTCGACTACGACGTGTGCCGGAATCGGACGCAGGACGCGCGCGACGGCCGCGGGGTGGCGCACGCGTTCGAGGGACCCGGGCACCTCGTGTGCACGACGGTGCTCGACCGCTTCGCGACCCGTTACCGGCGGCCGACGGCCGGCACGTTGGAGATCACCGACCCGGGCGGCCAGACGCACCTCGTGCAGATCTCCGCCGACGGAACCGTCGTGCGCCGGATGTCGAGCGGCCTCCTCGAGGTGGCGCGCTACGCTGACGCGGGACGGTGTCTGGCGCGGGCGAGCGCGAAGGCCCGCGCAACGGCGTACGACACACCGTGGGTCCGCCGGTTCGGGTATTCGGGCGAGGGCGATCTCGTCGAGGTCCAGGACAGCGCGGCCGGCGTCACGCGGTACGCGTACGACGCCGCGCATCGCCTGACGGAGATGCTCGCTCCGGACGGCACACGTGCCGCGTTTCAGCACGACGCGGGCGACAACCTCCTCGCACAGCCGGGGCTTGCGGGGGTGGCGTTCGCCGGCGGGCACCGGCTGTGGTGGGCCAATGGCAACGAGTTCGCGTACGACGCGTGCGGGAACGTGGCCGAGCGGCGAGGGTCGACCAGGATCGTGCGGTACCGCTACGACGCGCGGAACATGCTCGTCGCGTGCGACACGCCCGCGGGCGAGTGGCGTGCGGTCTACGATCCGTTAGGCAGGCGGATCCGGACGTCGCTCGGCGACACCTGGCGCGAGTTCTTCTGGGACACCGACCGGCTCGCCGCCGAACTGCGCCATGACGGTCGGCTGCGGATCTACGTGTACGCCGACGCGTTCGCGATCGTCCCGCTGCTGTGGCTCGACTACGATGCGCCCGACGCCGACCCCGCGAGCGGGCGGCGGTACTTCGTACGCTGCGATCATCGCGGGACGCCGGTTCGCGTGGAGGACGAGGGTGGGGAGGCGGCGTGGCGGGCGGAGGTGGCGCCGTACGGCGCCGCCGTCGTGCGCGGCGGCGCGCGGGTCGAGATGCCGCTGCGCTTCCCCGGGCACTACTACGACGTGGAAACGGGACTACACTACAACCGGTTCCGGTACTACAGCCCGGAACTGGGGCGGTATCTGCAGCCGGATCCGCTCAGGACCGCGGCGGCAACGAATTGGTACGCCTATACGACGAACCCACTCCGCGAGGTCGACGTACGCGGAGACTGTCCGGTCGACGGCACGACCCCGCTGCCCGCCGCGTCGGATGAGGGTGGGACCGTGGCGGCCGACCCCGAACCAGCCGCGCCACGCGTCGTTCCCCTGGACGAAGCGATCGCGACGGTCAATGAAGCGTTAGACACCGCCGGGGTCGGGCTCGGACGTGTCAAGGCATTCGGCGTGTCGACGCACGAAGATGGGACCGTCACCGTCGCGTATTCCGGGAACCAGGCCTCCGTCGAGAGCGCGCAGGCCCGCGTCAAGCTTCCCCCGAATTACAACAACGCGCCGAGCGAGGTCGACACGTCGGGTTTCGAGGCGCCGCCGCCACGCGAGGATGGCAAACGACAGAGCGACAGCTCGACGTGCGTCGAACCGCGTCAGGCCGCGGGCGAGCGCGCGAACGGATCTCCCGTCGTGGAGCGCACCGACAATCCGGTGTGGCGGGGTGACCCGGCCGACAATCCACATCCGCGTACTGCTCCGGATGGGACGACGGACGGCACCCGGATGAACCCGTGTGACAGCTGTAACATCAACAAGACCAACATGTGACGCGGGGGTTGTCATGGAGCGGATCGAAGCATTTCTCGCCTACGTGGCGCAGTACCGTCGCGGGTTCTTGGACGAGATCGCGGGAGCGACGCAGCACGAGGTCGACACGCTGTCGTCGCTCACGGGTCACGTGCTGCCGGAGTTCTACGAGCAGTTCCTGCTACATCTCGGGCGACGTGATGGTGGGTTGGACCTGGGCGCGGGCGCGTCGACGGCCATACGCGACGTGCTCGCGTACTACGACGAGATCGTGCGTCTGCGCGAGCAGGACGTCGCGCTTCCACCCGATTGTACGGTGATCGCGGTGAGCGGATTGGACGTCCCAGAACTCAGCATCGAAGCCGGCGACGCGCAGCAGCGGGTCGTCAGCACGTCGGGCCGGCGGATCCTGCACCCGGTGGCCGCGTCACTCGAGCACCTGCTGTATCGGACGGCCTTCATTGATTTTCGCGCCAGCATGCAGGCGTCGAGGGCAACGTACTACGTGACGCTTGCCCCAGAGGTTTGGGCCCGTGCCCGCGACCTCGCAGAGCGTGAGGGCTTCCGTCGTGAGTGGTTTTCCGACGACTGGTCGTTCTGCGGAGAAGTCTCGCAGACGCTCATCGCAATCAATCTCGTCGACGCGAAGTACGTGTGGGTTCGTCTGGCCTCCCCTGATCCCGGAGCGGTCGCGACGCTCGGCGATCGCTTTCAACGCGCACTCGGCCTCGCTCGACGTTGAGCGGGAGCCGCTTCCCCGAAGGTGCCCCCGTGTCCGTACCGATGCTCGCGACCCTCGCCGTGCTCGTCACGGCGTCCACCCTCTGGACCGCCTGCGCCCGCTCCGGCCCGCCCCGGACCGCGAGTGGCGTCATCGTCGACAAGCAGCATCGCGACGCCTCCACCTACACACGCCCCGCCACCGTCGGCGCAGGCGGCGCGAGTGGCGCGCATACGGAGGTCCCGATCGCCGAGTCCTACGCGTTCGTCGTGTGCCTCGACGGCTCGGGCGACACCGTGCGCACGTCGCTCAACGAGGTGATGAGCCGTCAGTTCTCCGTCGGTCAGCGCGTCCAGCTCCAACTCGTCGAGCGCGGCCTCGGCCCGCTCGGCCACAAGGTGTACGTGCGCGACATGACGCCGGGCGCTCCGCATTCGTAGATGGTCGCGTGGCGTCGGCGCACGCCGTGGATGGGGATCCGCTCGCTCGCGTCGCCTAACAAATCGTGCCCGGGCGCGTGAGCACGCCGCCTGGCGACGTGGCCGGCCCGTCGATCCGCATCCAGAGCCCCGCGTCCGGGATGTCCGCGCCCGCCGCCGTCTCGACGAAGCCCGACAGCCGGACACGCTGCCCCTATTACAGTCGCTGGTATGGCCTGTGTTCCTGGCCATCATCCTCGTGACGTTTCGTCAGACCGTCCGACGGGTGGCAGCTGCGTTGGCGGATCGGGTCGCATGACCCACTGGGCCTCCCGAGCGGCCGATCTCGACAGTGGAACGTTCCGCTACTACCGAATTCGCGTCGCGCTGGACGCGGAGGAGCTGCGCATGGTCGATGATGTTGCGCGAGTTGTTTACCACCTTCACCCGACGTTCCGACATCCCAATCGGGAATCCAGAGACCGATCATCGGCTTTCGATCTCCGAACCGCAGGCTGGGGTGAGTTCAATATGACGGCGGAAGTCTATTCCAAGGGCAATGCAGCGCCGCTCGTGATCGAGCGATACATCAATTTTCTACCGCCAGCCGCCTAGCGAATCGTTGCAGCTGACGCAGCGGCCCCGAACGTCTCGGCATTCACACCTCCGCTCGGGCCGCTGCGCAGCTGAACGTACGTGTTAGGCGGCTCTCCGAGTCTCGTTGTTCCTATCCTTCTTCTCAGCCGCTCCCTCGCATGCAACGTTCGCAGCATTGGTTCCGTGTCGCCGCGGTGACGGCACTCCTCGCCGGATGTTCGGTGCAGAGGCCTCCCGTGGCCAACATGACTCCGGCG
>DASWUT010000626.1:0-10607 GCA_036401455.1 Gemmatirosa sp.
GAACCTCGCGCACGCGGCGGCGCTCGACGTCGTGCAGCTGCACGCCGATCCGGACACCGCCGCCGTTGCCGCCGTGCGTCGGCACTGGACCGGCGAGGTCTGGGCCGTCGTACGCGTGGCCGGCACCGACGTGCCGGCGCACACCGCTTCACTCTTCGACGTCGCTGACGCCGTCGTGCTCGATGCCCGCGTCGACGGCGGCCCGCTCGGCGGGACGGGCGTCGCGCTTCCCTGGGCCGCGCTCGCCGACGCACTCGCGCCGCTGCGCGGACGCACGCCGCTCGTGCTCGCCGGTGGGCTCCGGCCAGAGAACGTCGCGGCGGCCGTCGCCGCGCTCGCACCCGACGTCGTCGACGTCTCGTCCGGCGTGGAACGCGCGCCGGGCGTGAAGGACCACACGCGCATGGCGGCGTTCGCGACCGCTGCGCGACCACTCGCCGTCTCATGACCCTGCTCGACTCGGCTGCCGACGCTCTCGCGCCGGCGGCGACCGACCGCTTCGGCCCGTTCGGCGGCCGCTACGTCCCGGAAACGCTCATCCCCGCGCTCGACGAACTCGAGGCGGCCTTCGATGCGGCGATGCACGACCCGGCCTTCCGCGCCGAGCTCGACGACCTGCTGCGCACGTACGTCGGACGGCCGTCGCCGCTGAGTGCCGCCCCACGCCTGTCCGCGCTCGTCGGCGCGCCCGTCTGGCTCAAGCGCGAGGACCTGAACCACACGGGCGCGCACAAGATCAACAACACGGTCGCGCAGGTGCTGCTCGCGCGCCGGATGGGCAAGCAGCGGATCATCGCCGAGACCGGGGCGGGGCAGCATGGCGTGGCGACGGCGACCGTGTGCGCGCGGTTCGGCGTGCCGTGCGTCGTGTACATGGGCGCGGCCGACATGGAGCGGCAGGCGCTCAACGTCTGGCGCATGCGCCTGCTAGGCGCGGAGGTCGTCCCGGTGACCGCGGGCACGCGCACGCTCAAGGACGCGACGAGCGAGGCGATCCGCGACTGGGTGACCAACGTCGAATCGAGCCACTACATCATCGGATCGGTGGTCGGGCCCGCGCCATACCCACGCATCGTGCGCGAGCTGCAGGCACCGATCGGGCGCGAGGCGCGCGCGCAGATGCTGGAGCGCACGGGGCGGCTGCCTCACACGGTCGTTGCGTGTGTCGGCGGTGGGTCCAACGCGATGGGCATCTTCGCCGGCTTCGTCGACGACGCCGACGTCGCGCTCGTCGGGATCGAGGCCGCGGGCGAGGGCGTCGACACGTCTCGCCATGCGGCCTCGCTCGCCCGCGGCACGCCCGGCGTGCTGCACGGCGCGCTCAGCTACCTGCTGCAGGACGCGCGCGGGCAGGTGATCGACGCGCATTCGATCTCGGCCGGGCTCGACTATCCGGGCGTGGGACCGGAGCATGCGCACCTGCGCGACAGCGGCCGGGCGCGGTACGTGCCGGTCACGGACGCGGCCGCGCTTCGCGGCTTCGCGCTCCTCAGCCGGTTGGAAGGGATCATTCCCGCGCTCGAGACGTCGCACGCGGTGGCGTGGGTGGCGGACCAGGCCGGGACGTGGCCGGCGGACGCGCCGGTGCTGATCTGCATCAGCGGCCGCGGCGACAAGGACGTCGCACAGGGGAGCGCACTCGGCGCGCTCCCCGACGTCGGCCCGCTCCCGCCGTACCCCGAGCCGACGCCGTGACGGCGATCGCCGACGAGCGACGCACGGGAGCGATCGCCGCGCGCTTCGACCAACTGCGGGCCGAGAACCGCGCCGCGCTCGTGTGCTACGCAACGGCCGGACATCCCGACCCGGACCGCTCAGTCGAGCTGCTGCGCGGACTCGAAGCCGGCGGCGCCGACATCATCGAGCTCGGCGTGCCATTCTCGGAGCCGCTCGCCGACGGCCCGGTCATTCAGCACAGCTCGAGCGTCGCACTGTCACACGGCATCGACCTCGCCGGCGCCCTCGCGCTGCTCGAGCGCGCGGCGCTGCGCGTGCCGGTCGTCCTGTTCACCTATCTGAATCCACTGCTCGCCGCCGGCCCCGACGTGCTCGCGCGCGCGGCGTCGGCCGGGGTGTCGGGCGTGCTCGTCACCGACCTTCCGGTCGGCGCCGACGCGGCGCGCGAGGCGTGGATCGGCGACGGACCGCTCGACTTCGTGCGGCTCGTCGCGCCGACGACGCCGGCGGCGCGGATGGCGCTCATCGCGCGGCACGGGCGCGGGTTCGTCTACCTCATCAGCCGCCTCGGCGTGACGGGGGAACAGGACGAGCTGGCGGCGTCGCTCCCGGCCACGATCGCACGACTGCGCGGCGTGACCGGGTTGCCGATCTGCGTCGGGTTTGGCATCGCCCGACCCGAGCAGGCGGCGGCCGTCGCGCGCCTCGCCGACGGTGTCGTCGTCGGGAGCGCAATCGTGCGCGCGGCCGACCGCAGCGTCGACGAGGCGGTGGCGCTGACGCGCGAACTGCGCGTGGCGATCGACGCGGTCGACCGTTCGACGTCGCGTTGACCGCCGCGCCGGACGGTCCTACGTTCCCGCCGTGACCAGCCCCGGACGCCCGAGCGCCGTCGACGAGCAGACCGTCTCGCTCGTCGGCATGCGCTTTCACACGCGCGTCGGCGTGCTGCCCCACGAACGCGAGATCGCGCAGCCGCTCGAGGTCGACGTCGCGGCGGTGCGTGCCGGCGCCGCATCCGCGTACGCGGCCGGCGAGGTGCTCGACTACCGCCGCGTGTACGCGGTCGTCGCCGACGTGGCAGCCGGCCCGATCGAGTGGCTCGAAGACGCGGCGGAGGCGATCGCCACGCGCCTGCTCGACGCGGAATCGCTCGCGCGGGTTCGCGTCGCCGTCCGAAAGCCAAACGTCGCGCTCGGGGGCCCGCTCGCGTACGCCGAGGTGTGCGTGGAGCGCGGCGCGGCGGCCGGTCCCAACGCGTCCGGGAACTCGCCGAACGACGCGTCGAGCGCGCCGCGCGCCGGGACGGCCGCGTGAGCGCCGTCGGTCTCGTCGCGGCGTACGTGGCGCTCGGCTCCAACCTCGGCGATCGCGCGGCGCACCTCGCGGCGGCACGCGCCGCGCTGGGCGCGCTTCCGGAGACGCGGATCGTCGCCGCGTCGCGCGTCGAGGAAACCGCGCCGATCGGACCGGCGGGGCAGGGCGCGTATCTGAACCAGATGCTGCACGTCGAGACCGCGCTCGACGCCGCCGTGCTGCTCGCGGCCGGGCACGCCGCCGAGCGCGCGGCCGGCCGCACGCGCGACTCCGCCACACGCTGGGGCCCGCGCACGCTGGACGTCGACCTCGTCCTGTTCGGTGAGCGATCGATCGACGCGCCGTCGCTGCGAGTGCCGCACCCGGAGCTCGCACATCGCGACTTCTGGCAGCGCGAGCTGGCCGAGCTCGGCGTCGACTGGCGCGCAGTGCTCGGTGCCGTCCGCGACGCGGAGCCCGCTGCGGCCCACGTCGGGGTCGGCGCGTGAGCCACGGCGCGGGTAGCGCGCCGGGCAAGCGGCTGACGCCGCGCGCGTTCGCCGCGGCCAAGGGACGCCCCGAGCCGCTCGTCGTCGTCGCCGCCTACGATGCGCTGTTCGCCCGGCTGGCCGAGGACGGTGGCGTGGACGCGGTGCTCGTCGGTGATTCGTTAGGCAACGTCGTCGCGGGATACGAGTCGACGCTTCCGGTAACGCTCGACATGATGGTGCACCACGGCGCGGCGGTGCGACGCGGTGTCTCGCGCGCGCTGGTCATCGTCGACATGCCGTTCCTCACCTATGAAGTGAGCACGGAACGCGCGCTCCTGAACGCCGGGCGCGTCATGCAGGAAACGGGGTGCGACGCCGTCAAGCTCGAGGGCGGCTCGGAGCAGACGGCCGACACGGTCGCCGCGCTCGTCCGCGCTGGGATTCCGGTCATGGGCCACCTCGGCTTCACCCCGCAGCGCGTCAACACGCTCGGTGGCTTCCGCGTCCAGGGCCGCGACGCCGAAGGGGCAGATCGGATCGTCGAGGACGCGAAGCGCCTCGAGGCGGCCGGTGCGTTCTCGGTCGTGCTGGAACTCGTCCCGAGCGCGGTCGCCGAGCGCGTCACGGCGGCGGTCGGCGTCCCGACGATCGGCATCGGCGCGGGCGTCGCCTGCGACGGGCAGGTGCTCGTCCTCGCCGACCTGCTCGGCCTGACGGACGGCTTCAAGCCGAAGTTCGTCCGGCGATACGCCGAACTCGCGGGCGACGTGCGCGGCGCGGTCGCGCGCTTCACGGCCGACGTGCGCGCCCGCGCGTATCCCGACGCCGACCACGCGTTCTGACCGGTCGCAGCGAACGTGCGCACCGTCTCCACCGCGCGCGAACTGCGCGCCGCGGTCGCCGCCGCCCGCACGGCAGGCCCGCACGGCGCGGCAGCAACGGGACTGGGTCGCGTCGCGCTCGTGCCGACGATGGGTGCGCTGCACGACGGCCACCTCGCGCTCGTCGACGAGGCGCGCCGTCGCACGGACGTCGTCGTGATGAGCATCTTCGTCAACCCGCTGCAGTTCGCGCCGACCGACGACCTCGCCCGCTACCCGCGCGATCCAGCCGGCGACACGGCGAAGGCGGCCGCACGCGGGGTCGACGTGCTGTTCACCCCCGACGTGACGACGCTGTATCCGCGCGAGCCGCGGGTGCACGTCGTGCCGGGCCCGATCGCCGATCGGTGGGAAGGCGCGGTCCGACCCGGCCACTTCGCCGGCGTGCTCACCGTGGTCGCGAAGCTGCTGCACCTCGCCGCGCCTGACGTCGCCGTGTTCGGGCAGAAGGATGCGCAGCAGGTCGCCGTCGTGCGCGCGATGCTCGAGGACCTCGACTTCGCGCCGGAGTTCTTCGTTGTACCGACCGTCCGCGAGGACGACGGACTCGCGCTTTCGAGTCGCAACGTGTACCTCGACGCCGACCAACGTCGTCGCGCCGCGGTAATCCCGCGGGCGCTCGCCGCGCTGGAGCGCGCGTTCGACGACGGCGAGACGGACGCGGCGGTACTCGGCGCCGTCGTCGAGCGCGGACTTCGCGACGGTGGCGACCTCACCGCCGACTACGTCGCGATCACCGATCCGGCCACGCTGGAGCCGGTCGAGCGCGCGACGCGAGGCACGCTCGTGATGGTCGCGGCCCGCGTCGGCACCACCCGTCTCCTCGACACGATCGTGCTCGGCGAGCCGCGGTTCGGCACGGGGCTGACGGTGAGCGCGGCACCGTGAGCGCCCGGGCGTGAGCACGAAACCGTGAGCGCGACGGCGGCGGACGCGCTGGGCCTCCCCGCGTGGGCCCAGGTCGGCGACAAGCGGCGCGCGCACATCGCGCGCGTGACCGCGATGCTCGATGGATGGGCACCGGCGATCGCGTGCGACCAGGCGGAGGCGACGGCGATGCACGATGCCGGCGTCCTGCACGACGCGTTGCGCGACGCGCCCGACGTCGAGCTGCGCGCGCTCGCGGCCGCGGACGGCGCGGCGGATGTCGAGACCTCGCCCGTGGACCTGCTGCACGGCCCCGCCGCTGCGGCGATGCTCGCGCGCATGGGCGAGACGCGCACCGCCGTGATGGACGCGGTTCGCTGGCACACGCTCGGGTCGCGGCGCTGGGGCCGGGTGGGTCGGGCGCTCTATCTGGCCGACTTCCTCGAACCAGGGCGCAAGTTCGCCGTCGCCGACCGCGCGTTCCTCGCCGCGCAGGTTCCGCACGACTTCGATGGCGCGTTCCGGCAGGTAGTCCGGATGCGACTGCAGTGGTCGCTAAACGAGGGCAAGCAGCTGTACGCCGCGACGGTCGAGCTGTGGAACGCCGTGCGATGATCCGGGCCGATCGTGACCCGAACGCGCGGCGCGCAGCGGCCGGAAGCGGATCCTCGCGATGACCGGGATGCCGCTGCCGGTCGAGACCGGCGAGTCCGCAGGCGAACCGCGCCGCCGCTCCCTGGCGCGTGCGGCGGCAATCGGGGCGGTCGTCGTCGCCGTGTTAGGCGCGGGCGGAGGGTACGCGCTCCACGTGGTGCGCGACCGACGCGCGGCCGCGGCGGCGCTCGTCGCTCATCCGCCGGCCGGCCCGGACCTGACGAGCGACTCGCTCGCGCGCGCGCCACTCGGCGTGCGCATCAAGGTGCGGGTCGTGAACGCGACGCGGGTCCGCGGCCTCGCACGTCGCGCGACGCAGGCCATTCGCGACCGCGGCTACGACGTGGTCGAGGTCGCGACGACGGGGCAGCAACTCGACACCACCGTCGTTCTCGACCGCTCGGGGCACGCCGACTGGGCGCGGCGGCTCGCCCGGGCGATGGGCGGGGCGCGTGTGGAGTCGCGCCCCGACAGCTCACACTACCTCGACCTCACGGTGCTCGTCGGCCGGGCGTGGCACGCGCCGGCCGAGCCGTTCTACCCGTAGCTGGCCGCAGGCGGCCGCGATGTCGGTGCCGCGACTGCGCCGGACCGCGACCTCGACGCGGCCGGCGCGCACCGCGCGTGCGAAGCGCTGGATCTGATCGGCGGGCGTGGGCACGAAATCGCCCGCGCCGCCCGGATGCAGCGGAATCAGGTTGACGAACGCGCGGCACTCGCGCGCGAGCGCGGCGAGCGCGCGGGCGTGCTCCGGCGCGTCGTTCACGCCACCGAGCATGACGTACTCGAACGTCGTCCGGCGGTCGAACGCCTTCGCCGCTTCGATCACCTCGCGCAACGGATACTTGATGTTGACGGGCATCAGCGCGCCACGCAGCGCGTCGTCCGGCGCATGGATCGAGAGTGCGAGTCGGAATTGCTCCGGCCGCTCGCCGAGCGCGACGATACCGGGCAGCACGCCGACGGTCGACACCGTGATGTGACGTGCGCCGATCCCGAACCCGCGCGCATCGTTGAGAATCGTGAGCGTCGGCGAGACCGCGCCCCAGTTCATGAGCGGCTCACCCATCCCCATGAACACGATGTTCGTCGGGCGGATCGGTCCGTCGTCGAGCAGCGCGAGCTCGCGCACCTGGCCCGCGATCTCGCTCGGGCGGAGGTTGCGCTGAAAGCCCATCGCACCGGTCGCGCAGAACGCGCACGCAAGCGCGCACCCGGCCTGCGAGGAGATGCAGAGCGTGAGGCGGTCGCCGTCCGGGATCGCGACGGTTTCGATCGTCTGCCCGTCGGCAAGCCTGAAGAGGAACTTCTGCGTGCCGTCGGCCGAGCGCTGCCGCGCCGCGAGCTCGAGGCGGGGCAGCGCGAAGCGCGCGGCGAGCCTGGCGCGCAACGCGGCCGGCAGCTCGGTCATCGCATCGAAGCTGGCCGCGGGGCGCTGCCACAACCGGCGAAGCACCTGTCCAGCCCGGTACGCGGGTTCGCCGAGGTCGGCCATTGCGGCCGACAGCTCGCGCTCCGCGTCGGCCGGCTCGAGGTCGAGCAGCGTCGGCGGCGCGTCGCGGCGGGTGCGCGGATCGAGCGTCGGGAGGGTGAGCGTCACGAGATGGAAATGTAAGTCTGCCAGGTACTTGCGTGCCGCACGTCACGTCACGATCGGCGGTGTTCTCCTACCTCCACCCCGCCACGTTCGTTAAGATCCTGTACGCATTGCGCGTCCGAAATCCGGGCGCCGGGTTCCCTCGTCTGCCTTCGTGTCCGACCCCGTTTCAGGTACGCCGGTTCCGCCCGCGGGGCTTCCCGCGACGTCCCTCCGCACGCACGCGTGCGGCGCCCTCCGTGCCGCGGACGCGGGCACCACGGTCACGCTCGGCGGCTGGGTTCACCGCGTCCGCGACCGCGGGGCGCTCGTCTTCATCGACCTCCGCGACCGCACGGGCGTCGCGCAGCTGTCGTTCGATCCCGCGTGGTGCGACGTCGCGACGATCACCGCGGCCGCCGCGGTCGGCGTCGAGAGCGTCGTGCTCGTCGATGGCGAGGTCGTGCTGCGTCCGGTCGAACGGCGCAACGCGGAGATGGACACCGGCGACGTCGAGGTACGCGCGCGCGGGCTGCGCATCGTCGGGCCGTCGGTCACGCCCGCCATTCCGGTCGCGCGCGGCAAGGCCGACAAGTTGCCCGCCGAGGAGCTGCGGCTCCGCCATCGCCAGCTCGATCTGCGCCGGCCCGAGCTGCAGCGGAACCTCGTGCTGCGTCACCGGCTGCTGCAGACGACGCGGCGGTATCTGAGCGCGCAGGGGTTCCTCGAGCTCGAAACGCCGATCCTGACGAAGCCGACGCCCGAGGGTGCGCGCGACTACCTCGTGCCGAGCCGGCTGCACGCCGGCGAGTTCTATGCGCTGCCGCAGAGCCCGCAGCTGTACAAGCAGCTGTTCATGATCGCCGGCTTCGATCGGTACTTCCAGATCGCGCGCTGCTTCCGCGACGAGGACCTGCGCGCCGACCGGCAGCCGGAGTTCACGCAGATCGACGTCGAGGCGTCGTTCGTCGATCAGGACGACATCGTGGCGCTGACCGAGGGACTGCTCGTCGACTTGTTCGCCGAGGCGGGGCTGACGGCGTCCGCGCCGTTCCGCCGGATGACGTACGCGGACGCGATGGAGCGGTACGGCATCGATCGCCCCGACCTGCGCTACGGGCTCGAACTGCGGGACGTGAGCGGCGTGTTTCGCGGGACGGAGTTCAGAGCTGCCGAGAGCGTGTTCGGGGCTGGCGGGCGCTTCCGCGGCTTCGTCGCGCCTGGCGCCGCGCGGTTCTCGCGCAAGGAGCAGGACGAACTCACCGCGCTGGCCAGGGGCGCGGGCGCACAGGGCGCGATCGTGTTGAAGCTGACCGGTGGCACGCTCGAAGGGCCCATCTCGAAGTTTCTGCGTCCGGACGCCGCCGCGCAGCTCGGGCTCGAAGACGGTGCGGCGGCGGTGATCGTCGCCGGCCCCGATCACGTCACGAGTCCGGCCCTCGACCGGTTGCGGCAGGACGTCGCGCGCCGGCTGGAGCTGGTGCGCGACGATGCGCTCGAGCTGCTCTGGGTCGTCGACTTCCCGATGTTCGAGCGTGACCCCGCGACGGGCGCGCTCGCCGCGATGCACCACCCGTTCACCGCGGGGCAGCCCGACGATCTGCCGCTGCTCGCGACGGAGCCGTGGCGCGCGAGGGCACGCGCGTACGACGTCGTGCTCAACGGCACGGAACTCGGGGGCGGCAGCATCCGCATCAGCGACCCCGCGCAGCAGGAGCAGGCACTCGCGCTGTTAGGAATCGACGCGGAAACGGCCGAGGCGCGCTTCGGCTTCCTGCTCGAAGCGTTGCGGAGCGGTGCGCCTCCGCACGGCGGGATCGCGCTCGGGTTCGACCGGATTGCGATGCTGCTGTCCGGCGCACCATCGCTGCGCGACGTGATCGCGTTCCCGAAGACGACTGCCGCGCGTGCGCTGTTCGAGGGTGCGCCGAGTGTCGTGCCGGAGCAGGATCTGCGCGATTTTCGGTGGACGGCGCCCGAGGTTGGCGCGACGCACGAGGGCGCGGTGTGAGCGACGACGGCCCATATCGCGCGCCCGACGCGGCGCTCACGCAGCGGATCAGCACCGAGGGCGCGGATCTGCTGACGCTCGCCGGGGTCAACGACCAGAACCTCGTCGAGCTGGCGCGGATCACCGGGACCCGCGTCGCGCTGCGCGGCGAGGCGCTCACGCTCGGCGGTGGCACGGACGCGGTCGCGCGCGCGACCACGATCGCGCACCGGATGATCGAGCTGACGCGACAGGGCGTGCTCATCACGCCGGACGACGTGCTGCGCATCAGCCTCGACGGAGGGCGCGACGGCGACGGCGTCGCGGCGTCGAACGCCGCGGCGCCGGGTGCGACGGCCGGAACTGGCGGCGCGGATGGCCGGCTCGCGCTGCCCGGCGTCCGCAAGGTGATCCAGGCGAAGACGCCTGGGCAGGCCGAGTACATGCGCAAAATCGCCGAGCACGACGTCGTCGTCGGGATCGGCCCCGCCGGGACCGGCAAGACGTACCTTGCCGTCGCGATGGCGGTCGACGCGCTCGTGCGCAAGCGCGTACGCCGCATCGTGCTCGCGCGCCCGGCGGTGGAGGCCGGGGAGTCGTTAGGCTTTCTCCCCGGCGACATGCAGGCCAAGGTCGATCCGTACCTGCGTCCGCTCTACGACGCGCTCGACGAAATGATGCCGCAGGAGCGCGTGCAGAAGGCGCTCGAGACGCGCACGATCGAGATCGCGCCGCTCGCCTTCATGCGCGGCCGGACGCTCGGCGACGCGTTCGTGATCCTCGACGAGGCGCAGAACGCGACCAACCTGCAGATGAAGATGTTCCTGACGCGGCTCGGCGTGAACTCGAAGATCGTCATCACGGGCGACAAGACGCAGATCGACCTGCCGAGACGCGAGGATTCCGGCCTGATGCAGGTGGAGCGCATCCTGCACGGGATCGAGGGCATCGCGTTCCACTACTTCGGCGAGGCGGACGTCGTTCGGCACCGGCTCGTGCGCGAGATCATCAAGGCGTACGCCGACGACGCCGGCGACTGACGTCGGCGACTGACGTCGGCGACCGGGCACACGCGCGCCGCGCGACCGCGAGGCGGGAGACGCACTGTGGGACTCTGGGGTTTGTCGGGCGTTGGGCAGGGCGCGGGAGCGGAGACCGGGTCCGCGCAGCACGTC